>JAOAHW010000227.1 GCA_026415015.1 Syntrophorhabdaceae bacterium | reverse complement strand
TGGCCCATCATATCCAAGCCTTGTCCCTTGTCCCCCTGCAACTATGAGGACAGCTACTTTATTATTTTTTATGAGTTTTTCGCCTAAATCCCTTGCTTTTTCCCTTATGGCCTCCTCTTGAGGTGTATTAGGTAAAGGGACTATATTGGCAGGTAATATCCTGAGGCCCTCTTTTTTTGTCTCTTTCTGCAAAAAATTTCTGTATATCCTGAAGATTAAATCCATATCAAAAGAGCCCAGTAAATTCAAAAGCCTATTCTGTTCATCACCTGTGATGCCCGTGTAGTGGTCAATGATATGCTGTTGATTGTAGATCTTTAATTTCTCAAGGATCTTCTCTTTCATTTTCCCCTCTGTCAAATTGAATAATTCTTATCTTTTTATAGCCTTGTTTTTTGTCTTCTTTTTCTTCTGCTTTTTATCCCCTTTGAGATACATAAAACCCATGAACCCAAAAACAAGGGATATGATAGCAGAAAAAAAGCTATTTATATCACCTTTTGAATAGAATACATACACCAGGGATATACAAGCAATGACCAGAGATATTATGCCTTTAATCTTTTGTTGTCTCATGTTTGTTGTTATAAAAAAAGACCTTTTTAAAGGCCAAAGATTTATTATGATCTTTTAAATTTATCATTTAAGATTCTTTTGAATCTCGGTGCATAGATTATATCAAAGGCATCGTCTTTTCCAGGAAATAACTTCAAGGCGTGTTTCCTTACACCCTCTACAATTGCAATGGCATCATCATGGGTTATCTCCTGGGTTGAAATAAAGTTTATGGCAAAATCCACTATAAACCTAAGTTTCCTTAGTTTTTTTTCTTCTTCAAGGAGTTCGTCTTGCATAAAAAACTACCTATTTTTCCTTTTTAAACTTAATAATTCCAGATACACCCATAAACATACACCAAAGGAGATGGAGATGTCAGCCACATTGAAGGCAGGCCAGTGATAGTTCTTATAAAAAAAATCAAGAAAATCTATTACATATCCATATGCCAGTCTATCGTATATGTTTCCTATTGCCCCTGAGATTATACACACCAGTGATAGCATCTTAAAAAAGGGCAGGTCATATCTTAATGTCACGTAGATAAGGACAAATACTATTATGAGAGGGAGGAATGTGAATATGTATTTTGCAAGGTGGTGCTGTGATAAAAGGCTAAAGGCCCCACCGTAGTTCCTTACATGGACTATAGAGAAAAATGAGGTAATGCTTACACCATCGAGGTATGAGAGTCTTTCTGTAACCAATACCTTAGTCCATCTATCCAGGAAAAATATGAGAGGGACTACAGTGAAGATAAGGTATCTTCGCATCTCTTACACACATTAGGGAACTTATGGTGAGGTGGCGAAAGGGTTTCAGCGTATTGCCAGCATCTCTCGCACTTTTCTCCCTCTGCCTTTGACACAACTACATCAGTCTCGCTACCCCTTTTTATCTCAACCTGAGATACTATAAATATATCCTTGAGCTCTGGGCCCAGTTTTTCCAGTATCTTATAGTCTGCCTCAGTGGCAGTGATGGTTACTTTTGCATCCAGGGGGTGACCTATGGTCTTTTCTACCCTCTTTTCCTCTATCTTTTTATTTACCATCTCCCTTATCTTCCATATCCTATCCCATTCTTCCTCTAATTCTCCATTTATATAGTCTTTTTTTACATCCGGGAATCTTGTCAAAAGTATACTTTCAGGGTCTTCTGGTCCTTTTAGATAAGACCACATCTCTTCAGCAGTGGCAGACAGTATAGGTGCTATGAGCCTGATGAGGGACATAAGAGTCTCATAAATTACAGTCTGCGATGCCCTACGTTTAAGGACATTTTTGTTTTCCACATAGATCCTGTCTTTTATTATATCCAGATAAAGGGCGCTTAGGTCCACTGTGCAGAAGTTATGGATGCTGTGATAGATTGCATGGTAGGAATACTCATTGTAGGCATTCAATACCCTCTCTGTGAGCCTTGCCAGTCTTGAGAGCAGCCACCTGTCAAGATAGGACATATTCTCATATGGTATACTGTCTTTCTCAAAATCAAAGTCATTGTTTATGTTTGCATGGAGGAACCTCAGGGTATTCCTTATCCTCCTGTAGGTCTCTACAAGGCGATTGATTATATCCTTTGATATCTTTATATCATCTCTATAGTCCTCGTAAGTAACCCATAGTCTCAATATCTCAGCACCGTATTTCTCTATTATCTCATAAGGGGCAATGATATTACCCAGTGATTTGGACATCTTCCTGCCTGCCCCGTCTACAACAAAACCATGGGTCAAGACAGACCTATAGGGTGCCATGCCTTCGTTTCCCACTGATGTAAGGAGTGAACTGTGGAACCAGCCCCTGTGCTGGTCACTGCCTTCGAGATACATATCAGCAGGATAGGCAAGTTCCTTCCTCTTCTTACACACTGCTGCCCAGCTCACACCAGAGTCAAACCACACATCAAGTATATCCTCTTCTTTTACAAAGGTATCATTACCGCATCTATTGCATCTTGATGCAGGAGGTATAAAATAGGATGCATCTTTTTCAAACCAAATATCAGCGCTGTATTCTTTTACAGACTCTATAATCTTTTTAAATGTCTCATCATTCCAGAATGGTTCCCTACATTTTTTACAGTAAAAGATTGTAATAGGTATACCCCATGCCCTCTGCCTTGATATACACCAATCAGGCCTTACAAGGAGCATGTTATATATTCTGTCTCTCCCCCATGAGGGTATCCATTTTACCTTGTCTATTGCATCAAGGGCATTTTGCCTCAGATTATTTTTGTCAAGGGATATAAACCACTGCTCTGTGGCCCTGAAAATAACTGGTTTTTTACAGCGCCAGCAGTGGGGATAAGAATGTTCTATATCTTCCCTGTATAATAAAAGACCTAATTCCTCTAATTTTCCCGTGATATGTTTGTTGCTTTCAAAGACATTCATACCCTTGAATAATTCCACCTCTTCAATGAATTCGCCCTGGTCATTTACAGGTGAGTATACATCAAGACCATATTCAAGGCCTGTTTCATAGTCCTCCTCACCATGTCCTGGTGCAATGTGAACAGCCCCTGTACCTGTGTCATCTGCCACATAGTCAGCAGATACAATTACAGAGTCCCTTTCAATGAAGGGGTGTCTAAAGGTAGTGCCAATAAGTCTCTGAGGTAAAATCTCTTCTATTATCCTGTACCTATCGAAGCCAGCCTTTTTCATAATAACTTCTGCCAGCTCCTTCAGGACAATATAGACCTCTTTTTCTGTCTCAATGCTGATGTATTTAAAAGCAGGATTTATGGCTATGGCGAGGTTTGCAGGCAGTGTCCAGGGTGTGGTAGTCCATATGAGCATGTATATAGGCTTTTCAGGATAGTTGTCGAAGAGACCTTTTCTTTCTTTTACATAAGGGAATTTTACATAGATGGCATCTGATCTTTTTGTATCATATTCAATCTCTGCCTCGGCAAGGGCAGTAAGGCAGTTGATACACCATAGCACAGGCTTCTTTTTCCTGTATATATCGCCCCTTTCAAAGAATTTTTGCATCTCTTCTATGATGGTTGCCTGGTAATTAAAGTCCATTGTTATATAGGGATTATCCCAGTCTCCTATTACACCGAGCCTTTTGAACTCCTCCCTCTGTATATCTATAAAACGGTTTGCATATGCCCTGCACTGGCGGCGTTTCTCGAGCTTAGATTGGGACAGGTTTTTTCCTTTCATATCCTTTTCTATCTGGTGCTCTATAGGTAGACCATGGCAGTCCCAACCAGGGATATAATCTGCCCTGTAACCTGACATGAATTTCGATTTTATAATTATGTCCTTGAGTATCTTATTAAGTGCCGTGCCAAGATGAATATTTCCGTTGGCATAAGGGGGGCCATCATGGAGGATAAAGGTGCCTTTGTATGTTGTTTGTTTTATCAACTTCTCATAGACCTTTATCTCTTCCCAGAATTTAAGTATCTCCTTTTCCTTTACAGGGAGGTTACCCTTCATGGGAAAAGGCGTCTTTGGTAGGTTTAATGTGTCTTTGTAGTCCATATTTTATCCTTTTTTGATGCCTTTGGCTTCTTCAGCGGTCAGGTTATCTGGATTTTTTTATGCGCTGAGTGCCGAGCAGTTTTAGAAAAATTAGCATAAACAGGCTATCTATTCAAGACCTTATTCTCTAAGATGGAGAAGGTATATTCTCTTTTATAAATTGGATGATTTCAGTCTCTTTTCTAAAGAAAAAGTGGTCTGTTTCGATGATTTTAAGGTACTTTTCTACTATTGGTAGCTCTTTATATAGTTTTAAGAGGGGTTCTACAGGGGCTAAGTCATCGTATTTACCGCCTACAAAAAATATCCTCCCTGAGAATTCTTTAAGAGGGGCAGAATCATAGACTGAGAATGGATAGGCCACGATAAACATAATTTTTATATCTCCCATTTTCATGGCAGCCCTGGTACATACCCAAGCACCGAATGAATATCCGGCAAGCATAATATGGGCATCTTCTTTCAACAGCTTTTTAAGATAGGCTGCTGCAGCTATTACATCCTGGACCTCACCAATACCGTCATCATAATAACCGCTACTTGCCCCTACGCCCCTAAAATTAAACTTTAAAGTGGTGAACCCCTTTTCAGAGAAACCCCTTTCAATGGCATTAACTACATTATTGTCCATACAACCACCATAGAGGGGATGGGGATGGCATATAACAACGCCTGAACCATTGTTTTTTTCGTTTATAAGGGCCTCAAGCCGATAGTCAGATTCTATAATTACCCTTTTTGTTGACATGATGTATTTATTTTGGTAGTTTTTCACGGAAAAATCAAGAGGTAATGTTATGGGCTTTTTTAGAAGAAAAGATAAAGAGGAAAAACCGCATAAAAAGATAGATATAGATAGGGAGATTAAAAAGGCTGAGAAGGAAGAATCCCTGTGGATTAAGTGCAGTTCATGTCAGGAGCTTCTCTACAAAAAAGAGGTGGAGAGAAATCAGCATATATGTCCCAAGTGTTATTATCATTTCCCCATATCTGTTGAGGAAAGGATCAACCTCACATTCGATGAGGGGTCTTTTGTAGAGTTATTCAGCAAAATTGAGCCTGTAGATTTTCTTAAATTTAAAGATACAAAGTCTTATAAATTAAGGCTTGAGGAGACCCAGGGACAGATCAAAAAACTCGATGCTGTTTTATGTGGTCAGGGCAAGATAAACGGCATTAAAGTCCTGACTGCGATATTTGATTTCTCATTTATGGGAGGTAGCCTTGGCTCTGTGGTAGGTGAAAAGATAACAAGGATCCTGGAAAAAGGTGCAGAGGAACATCTACCAGTAATAATCTTCTGTTCTTCTGGTGGGGCAAGGATGCAGGAGGGCATACTCTCCCTTATGCAGATGGCAAAGGTCTCAGGCGCGATAAAAAGATTGAAATTCAATGGGATCCCATATATTACTGTCCTTACTGACCCAACTTTAGGTGGTGTAACAGCAAGTATGGGCATGCTTGGCGATATAATAATAGCAGAACCCAAGGCCATGATTGGTTTTGCAGGCCCGAGGGTTATAAAAGAGACAATAAAAGAGGAGCTCCCCCAGGGCTTTCAAAGGGCTGAATATCTCCTTGAGCATGGGATGGTTGATATGATAATAAGCAGAAAGGAGCTAAAAAAACAACTACATAAGATATTAACACTGATTAGGCCATGAAGGGATATTCCGAATCTATGGAATATCTATCAGGTCTTGAAAGATCAGGGATTTTATTCGGTCTCGATAATATAAAATGGATCCTCGAATCCATTGACAATCCCCAAAATAAACTAAAATGTGTCCATGTGGCAGGGACAAACGGTAAAGGATCTGTGTCCACCATGCTATCCTTTATCATGAAAGAATCAGGATACAGGGTCGGGAAATACACATCCCCGCACCTTGTTAGATTCAATGAGAGGATTGTCATAGATGAAAAGGAGATTGATGACAGTGATATAGTCGAGATTATAGATTTTATCAGGGAAAAGATAGAGAGAAGGGGTACAAAAAGAAAATTCAGCTATTTTGATTTTACCACAGCCATGGCCTTTGAGTATTTTTATCGCAAGAAAGTGGATATTGCCATAATAGAGGTAGGGCTTGGCGGGAGACTTGACTCTACAAATGTGATATTACCTTTGGTAAGCATTATAACGAATGTGGAGCTTGACCACACCGATTATCTCGGCAATAGCTTAGAGGAGGTGGCAAGGGAAAAATCAGGGATAATAAAGGAGCGTATTCCTGTTGTGACAGGTGTTGATAAAAGGTCGATTTCAGTAATTGAAGAGGTTGCCGGCCAGAGGTCAAGTCCTTTGTTAATCCTGGGCAGGGATTTTTTCTACAAAAAACAAGATGAACAGGTTATGACATATGGAGGCCATAAAAAGACCCTTGAGGATTTATACATAAACCTAATGGGTGACCATCAGTTAAACAATGCCTCCATAGCATTATGCGTAATAGAACTATTGGCAGAAAACGGCTATAATATCCCAGACAGGGCTATCTATAATGGCCTTGCTAATGTTAAGTGGCCTGGGAGGCTGGAGGTAGTAAGGAGGGAACCTACAATTATATTAGACGGTGCCCATAATCTCCATGCCATTGGAGTCCTTTCTCAGTTTATTGAGGCCCGATATGTCAATACAAGAAAGATACTTATCTTTGGGGTCCTGGCCGATAAAGACTATAAGGGTATGCTTAAAAGACTTATACCCATCGTTGATACTGTTATATTCACAAAGCCTGACACACAGAGGGCATTGTCTCCATACAAGATGGCAAACTTAGTAGATAACTGTATTGTCACAGAAGATGTAAAATCTGCACTTAATAAAGCCATGACATTGGCAGGAAAAGATGAACTGATATTGATAACAGGTTCCCTATATACAGTTGGAGAGGCAAAAAAGCTGTTAGATGAGGTTTTTTAAGGTATTAATATTAATATTATTGTTTTTTTTTCCTATTACCGCCCATGCTAAGAGGTTTGAATTAAAATCACCGGTCAATAAACCTGTAGATATATCTGCATATTTTCTCGAATATAATGGTGAAAAAGGCATATACACAGCCAGGGGAGGAGTGGAACTTATAGAAGGCAGCAGGCGCCTTACTGCGGATTCTATTGTTTATGATGATCAAAATGGTGATATTGAAGCCCAGGGGAATGTAGTGTTTCAGGATGAGGAGGATATGCTTCAGTGCGAGAGGCTTTACCTCAATCTGTTTACAAGAAAAGGCACTGTAGAGAAGGGCAAGATATTTATTAAGAAGGGCAACTTCAGTTTTGCCGGGGATAAAATAGAAAAGACAGGTAACTCGTCATATAACATAAAGGCGGGTGAGATCACAACATGCGACCCCAAGAAACCTGAATGGAAGTTTCAGGCAAAGGACGTGGATATCACTATTGAGGGCTATGCAAAGACAAAGGGGACTGTCTTTTATATACTTGATATACCGATTTTCTATCTACCCTATGGTATATTCCCTGTGAAGACCGAGAGACAGTCAGGTTTTCTTATGCCTGAATTCTCCACATCCAGCAGAGATGGTTTCATAGTAAAGAATTCATTCTTCTGGGCCATAGCCCGTGACAAGGACGCAACGCTATCTCTTGATTTTATAGAACAGAGGGGCTTTAATTTTGGATCCGAATTCAGGTATTCCATCACCGAGGATACAAAAGGCCAGTGGTATACTGCTATTATGGATGACAAAGACTATAAACATACAAGATACAGGATAAAAGGCAGGCACGAACAGGATGTTATTGGTGATTTAAAATTTAAGATGGATGTAGACCACATCTCGGATAAAGACTATCTGAAAGACCTCTCTACAAAGGTAAATGAAAAGAGCGAGGCGCTCTTGAAATCAACCCTCTATTTTGAGAAGCCCTTTAAGAATTCACTATTTACATATGAGATGGTGTATTTTAAAAACCTCCTAATAAAAGATAATGACATGACCTTTAAGTATGCACCATATATGACATACTTTACTGAGTCTTTTCCTATCCTCAAGGATAGGTTCTTTTTTGACCTCTCCTCGAGCATGACTAATTTTTATAGGGAGGTGGGGGATAAGTATTCGAGGCTAAGCTTTGAGCCAAGGCTTCAGCTCCCATATTCTTGGAATGGCTTGAATCTCCTCTTCAGTGGTAAGGCCTATGAGACAGGTTATCTCATAAATAAGGCAGGCTCAGACACAAAGACAACACAGATGAGACAGACCTTCAGGGTCCAGGGTGATGCTAATATCCAGCTCATAAGAGACTATTATTCAGATAAGGGAAGGATATCAGGTTATCAGAGTCTTATAAAACCTGAGGTCAAGTATATCTTCATACCCAATTCATCATACAGGGATCTGCCTTATATAGACCCCTATGACAGGATCTACAAGGCCAATGTATTGACATATTCTTTGAATCACTATCTAAACCATTTTTCTCCAGGTGAGACAAAGGAGGTCTCTTTTATGCAGATCGAGCAGACCTATGGTCTATCAGGTACTTTAAGTCCATCAAACCTCTATGAAGGATATGGCAGGAGGTTCTCAGATACAAAGGGCAGGCTCACATTCTATTTGAGGGAGGATACGTCTTTTATCCACGAGAGCGTCTTTAGCACCTATGGCGAGGGGTTTAAGACAATAAAGAACTCTCTGAGCCACTCCCAACCTAATATATACAGGGTTAATCTATCTCATACATATACAAAGTATCTTGACAACCAGATCTATCTTGATTTAGGTGGGACATACAAAGATATAGACGGGAGGTATCAAATAAGGTATTCTTTCAGGGATGCTGTATGGATAGACACACTGTATCAACTGACCTATCACCCCAGTTGTTGGGCAATTACATTAACCCTTGTGCAGACACAAAGGCCAAGGGATACAAGCTTCAGGTTTGCCTTTGACCTTGCAGGTATTACAAAGATGAGATAAAGGAGGAGACAAGATATGAAAGGTATTATCCTTGCCGGTGGCCTTGGGACAAGACTATACCCCCTTACAAAGATCACAAATAAACACCTACTACCTATCTATGAAAAACCCATGATCTACTATCCCATTGAGACCCTGATAAATGCAGGCATAACAGATATAATGATTGTAACAGGAGGAAATCATGCAGGGGATTTCTTAAGGCTCCTTGGAAATGGAAAGGAGTTTGGCCTGAAACATATAAACTATACATACCAGGAGGGCGAGGGTGGCATTGCCGCTGCATTGGCCCTGGCAGAGTATTTTGCTGATGGTCAGCCTATATGTGTTGTCCTCGGTGACAATATTATAGAGAAAAACATAATCAAGGCGGTTAAGGATTTTGAAAAACAGGGTAAGGGTGCAAAGATAATGCTTAAAGAGGTCCCTGACCCTGAGAGGTTCGGTGTTGCTGAGATAGTTGATGGGAGGCTCGTCAACATTGTGGAAAAACCAAAACAGCCTAAGAGTAACCTCGCTGTAATAGGCATATATATGTATGATGAAAGGGTCTTTGATATAGTAAAGACACTCAAACCCTCTGATAGGGGGGAGCTTGAGATAACAGATGTGAATAATGCCTATGTCCAGGAAGGTACAATGACATGGGAGATGCTCAATGGCTGGTGGACAGATGCAGGGACCTTTGAGTCTCTCTTGAGGGCAAATATCCTTGTGTCGCAGACAGGGGCAAACAACAAATAATAGAAAGGGGTCTTGGATGATAAAGGACGTGGTAGTAAAGCAATTGAGGCTTATACCTGATGAGAGGGGTAGGCTTATGGAGATACTAAGATGCGATGATGAGGATTTTACCAAGTTCGGTCAGGTCTATATGACCACAACCTATCCCCATGTGGTGAAGGCATGGCATTACCATAAGCTACAGGATGATTTTATTGTCTGTGTTAAAGGAATGCTGAAGCTTGTTTTATACGATGACAGGGAAGATTCTCCTACAAAGGGAGAGGTGAATGAGTTTTTTCTCGGTGATTACAGGCCCATTATAGTAAAGGTACCAAAGATGGTCTATCATGGCTGGAAGTGTATTAGTGAGGAAGAGGCAATAGTGATAAATATACCTACAGAACCATACAACAGGGAGAATCCAGATGAATACAGGCTGGATCCTCATGTAAACGACATACCATATAGCTGGGAGAGGAAGGATGGATAATAAGACTATTCTTGTGACAGGTGGTTGTGGTTTTATAGGAAGTAATTTTGTAAGGCATATGCTCTCAAAGTATCAATACAACATAATAAACATGGATAAGCTCACATATGCTGGTAATCTTGAAAATCTAAAGGACATAGAGCAAGACAAAAGATACAAGTTTATCAAGGCTGACATTGCAGATAAGGCAGGATTGGAGAGTGTCTTTGAGTCTGAGGATATCTATGGTGTTATAAATTTTGCTGCTGAATCCCATGTGGACAGGAGTATTATGGAGCCTGATGCCTTTATAAGGACAAACATCAACGGCACATTCAATATCCTTGAGATGACAAAGAAAAAAGGTATTAAAAACTTTGTCCAGATATCTACTGACGAGGTATATGGTTCATTGGGTCCTGAGGGCAAGTTCCGTGAAGATACCCCTCTTTCACCTAATAGCCCTTATTCTGCCTCTAAGGCATCGGCAGATATGCTGGTTATGGCATATTTTCATACATTTAACATGCATGTCATGATAACAAGGTGTTCCAATAATTATGGCCCATACCAGTTTCCTGAAAAACTCATCCCCCTTATCATAACCAATGCCCTTGCAGATATGGAACTGCCTGTCTATGG
>JAOAHW010000070.1 GCA_026415015.1 Syntrophorhabdaceae bacterium | reverse complement strand
TTCTGGGAATCTCCAAATCTTCTACCCATAAGCTCTTCTACTTTCTTGAGCGCCTGTGATACCTGTTCTTTTAATCCTTTTGGATATGTTTTTCTATTTTTATAATAATAAGTACAAACCTCTGTGGTTATGGTAAAACCTGGAGGAACAGGGATACCAAGGTTCACCATATCTGCAAGGCCTGCACCCTTTCCACCTAATAGATTTTTTAATTTTGAACCACCCTCAGCCTTTTTCCCACCAAAATAATATACATACTTTGCCATGAAACCCTCCTGTCTATTCTATTCGGATTTTTGAAAAGTCACTGTATGTCAAAAACATATCTTTTATATGCTTTAAAAGGGCAAGCCTGTTGTTTTTTATGGATTCTTCCTTGTCCATGACAAAGACCTTATCAAAGAAACTGTCTATATCTGATTTAAAACTGATAAGCACTGTAAGGGCTTGAGCATATTGCCTCTTCTCTATATAATTGAAGAATTCATCTTTTTTTGCATCGTAGAGGAGGTATAGAGACCTCTCTTCGTCTTGTCTGAAGAGTGATGTATCTATTTGCATTGAATCGAATATCTGTTTTGTAATATTGTATACCCTTTTAAAACCCACCATGAGCTTCTCAAAATCCTCGATAGCACTCTGATTCTCAAGGGATAGGAGACGTTCATATCCATCATATATATCATTACCAACTACATCAAGGACGCTCTCCACAAAGTCCTGTCTGTGACCTTCCTCTATCATGGAAAACTTGAATCTCGTCTGTATGAATTCTACAAGAGAGGCCTTTGTATCCTCAAAAGAAAGCTTGTCCTTTATCCCTGAACCCACATCATATGCACATCTTATGAGCTCTGAGAGGCTAATATTATATCTCTTATCTGTTATTATCCTTATAACCCCTAAGGCCTGCCTCCTCAATGCATATGGGTCAAGGTTACCTGATGGTGTAATCCCCACTGAGAAAAAGGCAACAAGGGAATCTATCTTATCTGCTATCCCAAGTATTGAACCTAATTGTGTCTTTGGAAGGTCTCCATCCCCACCTGTAGGCAGGTAGTGCTCCTCTATGGCAGTTGCCTCATCTGGTTCATAACCCTGCAATCCTGCGTATATCCTGCCCATAGTACCCTGAAGCTCAGGGAACTCACCTACCATGTGTGTGAGGAGGTCTGCCTTTATTATACGGGCAACCTTTTTGAGGCTCTCTGTTTCATTATAGTTTAAAATCCTGGCGAGATAGTCTGCAATCTCTGCTACCCTGTCTGTCTTTTCCTTTAATGTCCCGAGTCTTACATGAAATACAATAGAGGAAAGCCTCTCGTATAGGCTACTTAGGGTAATCTTTTTATCTTCCTCAAAGAAGAATCCTGCATCAGCAAGTCTTGCCCTCAATACCTTCTCATTACCCTTTATAACATTTGAATCACTCACAGGGACTGTATTGGCAAAAAATATAAAAAAGGGCATCAAATCCCCTTCAGGGTTCTCTATGGGGATATATTTCTGGTGGCTCTTCATGACATTTATGAGGACCTCCTTTGGGATCTTTAAAAATGACCTATCAAAGGTACCTGCCAAGGGATAAGGATATTCGGTGATATAGAGTATCTCCTTCAAGAGGTCTTCATCCCTGATGGCAATGCCTCCAACCCTTTTTTCTATATCCTCAATCCCCTTGAGAATGATACCCATGCGCTCAGATTCATCTATTATTACATAGTTTTGCCTTAATCTGTCTCTGTATTCTTGTGCATTTTTTATCTCTATGGGACCTTTTGATAAAAACCTGTGGCAGTATGTGTAGTTGCTGCTTTTTACATCGGCTATCTCAACATCTACAGGCATACTGTCAAAGAGCACAAGGAGCCACTGGATAGGCCTTGCATATTCAAATGACTCACCCCCCCATCTCATTTTTTTCTGGAAGGGTATCTTCGATATGACATCCTTTAATAAATCAGGCAATACAGTTGTTGTGGGCATGCCTTTTTCTATTTTTTCTACTGTTACAAACTCTATACCATCCTTTACAGCTTTTTTTAGGTCTTCCACAGCTACATTCTGTGATTTTGCAAAACCTATTGCCGCCTTTGTGGGGCTGCCTGTTTCATCATATGCCCTGTTGGCAGGTGGACCAAATTTTATAATCTTTGTCTCTTCCTGCTTATCTGCCATGTTATCTATAATGACAGCAAGCCTCCTCGGTGTGCCCTGGATGTAGATATTGCCGAAACTGATCCTCGCCTGGGTGAGTCCATCACTTAGAGACCTCAATAAACCTTCCTTTGCAGGTTCAATAAACCTCGCAGGAATCTCCTCTGTCCCTATCTCGAGTAAAAAATCTCCCATTAATATACCTTTTTGTCTTTATGTGGTCTTTAAAAGAGGAAAACCCATCTCTTCCCGCTTTTTCACATACAATTCAGCACATAGCTTTGCAAGGTTTCTTACCCTGCTGATATAGTTTGCCCTCTCTGTGACACTGATTGCACCCCTTGCATCAAGGAGATTGAATATGTGAGAACATTTAAGGCAGTAATCATAGGCAGGGAACACAATAGCCCTGCCCTTTGCAAGCCTCTCTCCCTCTCCCTCAAATACATCAAAGAGCCCTCTCAGTATGGATGGGTCTGATTCCTCAAAGTTGTATATAGAAAACTCCCTTTCAGGTTCAAGAAAGACATCGCCATAGGTGACCTCATTATTCCACTTAATATGGAAGACATTATCCACATCCTGGAGGTACATGGCAATCCTCTCTATACCATATGTTATCTCTACTGTTATAGGGGATAGATCAATGCCACCGCACTGCTGGAAATATGTAAACTGGGTAATCTCCATGCCATCAAGCCATACCTCCCATCCAAGACCCCAAGCACCCAGGGTTGGTGATTCCCAGTCATCCTCTACAAACCTTATGTCATGGTTTGCCATGTCAATCCCAAAGCTCTTGAGGCTATCTATGTAGATATTCTGTATATCCTTTGGTGATGGCTTCATTATTACCTGGAACTGGTAATAATGCTGAAGCCTGTTGGGATTCTCACCGTATCTCCCATCTGCTGGTCTTCTCGATGGCTGGACATAGGCTGTGTTCCATGGCTCAGGACCCAATGCCCTTAAAAAAGTGGCAGGGTGGAAAGTCCCAGCACCTACCTCCATGTCATAGGGCTGCTGAACAATACAACCCTTTTCTGCCCAGAATCTCTGTAATGCAAATATAAGGTCTTGAAGATACATGGCTTTGATTCTTCTTTGTATATCATAAGAGAAGATAATTTTTCCATATTTTTGTAAAAAAAAGAAAAAAACTGATTCAGAAATTTCTCAAAGCACTCTTTTTTAGAAAAACAGGCTAACGGCTTGGAATTATTGTCTATAATTATAAGTAACCCTTATCTGTTTTAAAGCCTGCTGTAGCATCTCTTAAATCTTCAACTATTTTTGTAAGTTCTTTCACACTTTTCATTACCTCTGAAGAGATTGTTTCCATATCTTTTGCAATCAATGATGTCTTATCTATGCTTTTTGCCACTTCTTCACTTACAGAAGACTGTTCATCTACTGCTGTTGCTATAATTGCAATCTGGTTTTCTACACTATTTATAGAATCAACAATATTAACAAGAGAAATCCCGAGATTTTTGATAAAATCATTTGCCCTTGTCACATTCTTTAAAGATATGTCCATAGATTTGCTCGTTGCCACAGATTCATTTTGTATATTTACAATTTTTTCAGATATTTCATCTGTTGCCTTAATTGTTCTTTCTGCAAGTTTGCGAACTTCATCAGCCACCACTGCAAAACCTCTTCCCTGTTCACCTGCTCTTGCTGCCTCAATAGCAGCATTTAAAGCAAGGAGATTTGTTTGGTCTGCTATATCTTTTATTACAGTAATAATCTCTCCAATCTCATCAGCCCTGTTATTTAATCTATTAACAACCTCTGAAAGTTCAGCAGTAGATTTATAAACCCCATCAACAACTTTTATGGCATCATCTGATAGCATTTTTCCTCTATTTGCAGTTTCCATAGCTTCTTTTGCGCTTTCTTTTGCTTGGACTGTATTTCGTGCTATATCTGTTATTGTCTGGCTCATTTCCTCTGCTGCTGTTGCAATCTGATATGCCTGAGAAGAAAGGCCTTGTGCATCCTCTGAAGCTTTCTCAGCTCTATTTTTTAAATTTTCAGTAGAGCCAGTCACTGCCAAAACAATCTTATTAATCCTATTAATAATTTCATTGTAATTTTTGAGAATTATTGAAAGGGCATTTATTATGCTTGTATTATCTTCAGGCCTTTTGTCAATCTTAATATACAAATAACCATCGGCAATAGACTTTGATATTTCAACAACTTTTTCTGGATCTGCTCCAAGTTTTGAAATAAGTTCAGCCTTAGTTTTATAGAGGAAGAAGAGTCCAATGAATAAAAATAGAGTAGATAAGAACACAATGAGGAGCATAAATTTTTTGCTTGTGTTTAAAGATGTTTCCCTTTCTTTTTTTATTAATTCGCTAATGGTTGATTTTAATTCTTGAACTAATTTTTTCAAAGATTCATCAGTTGGCCTATCAATACCCCTTAGTTTTTTGTCCACTTTTTGATGTGTAGAGTTATCATTACGATCATAAATGGCGAGAGCCTCTCTGTATCTTTTGCCTAATTCTTCATGTTTTTTAAGAATATCCTGAAGGGCCTCTGTTTCCTTTATCATACCCAAAGATTTGAATTTCTCGCTTATGCCATCAAGTGATTTTTTTAGTTCTTCTTCTCTTTTCTCAAAAGCCTTCCAGTGTTTATCGAATAACTCAGGATCCATGCCTCTGATGAGGACATTTTTCCATTCCTGCACTTGAATTTTGAAGATGACATTTGTATTTTCAATAGAAATGACAGTTTCTTGTAAGTTTTTGATTTTATTAACAGATTTGTCATTTACCTTTGTAGTTTCCCATATGGAATAGATTGATAAAATGGATATAGTTGCGTTCAAAATAACCAATAATAAAATAATAAGTATCTGTTTTTTTATGAAACCCATTCCCCCCCCCCTATTTGATTGAATTAATTATAATTCAAGGGTTGTGTAAAGGCCTTAATCCATCTTCAAGGTTTAGTTTTCTATCCCCTTTTTCTTTTTCTTTTCAGCATACATGATGTTATCAGCGACTAATATAAGATCATCTAAAGAATTATGATTCATCGGGTCGTATTTGACAAAGCCTATACTGAAACTGATCTTATGGGCAAGCTGCTCTGTAGTATTGTAATTATCAACAGAGAAGTTCAATCTTTTAACAAGCAAATCAGGGTTTGTAGAGCCTGTTGATAAAGCAAATACTGCAAACTCATCACCGCCAAGTCTGCCTATGATATCTGATTCTCTGAATGTATCTTTTAGTGCCTTTGCAAGGGTAATTAAGGCCTTATCACCTTCTTGATGTCCTATATTATCGTTTATCCATTTTAATCCATCCATATCAATGAAAAATAAAATCAATTCTTTCCCGAGTCGTCTTGCCATCTTAAGCTGCTGCTCCGCTAAGGTAAAAAAACCCCTCCTGTTTAATAGGCCTGTGAGTTCATCGGTTATTGAAAGGGCTTTAAGCCTCTCCTCCATCTGCTTCTTTTCTGTGATATCAAGCATTGTACCCAATACAGCAGGTTTTCCATTATATATTACCTTTGACCCATAGATCTCTCCGTTTCTCACTGTACCATCTTTTCTCCGTGCCAGAATTTCGAGTCTCATACCACCTTTATCATCCCATAAATCTCTCACAATCTTTTCTATGGATGTGCCCTCTTCTACAATAGTTAAGTCTCTTGGTGATAGTTTATTGATTATCTCTTCAGGGTCATATCCGTGTATCTCTGCAAAAGTCTTATTTACGTATCTAAAAAGACCATCCTGTATAAGATATATGCCCACAGGTGACTGCTCTGTAAGAATTCTGTATCGCTCCTCTGATTCTTTTAACATCAATTCTATCTGTTTACGCTCATTTATGTTTTCCACAGTACCTTCTAAATATATTATCTGATTTTTTTCATTACGGACTGCACGGGCATTTAGCGATATCCAGAACAAGGTTCCATCTTTCTTTCTGCTTAGAATCTCATACCCTTTCACAGAACCTTTCTCTTCAAGTATATGTTTTAATCTATTGTATTCATCCTTGTCTGCAAAAAAGTGCCTATCTATACTCACCTTGCCTATCAGAACGTCTGGTGATTCATACCCATACATATCAGAAAAGGATGTGTTGACACTTAAGATATTGCCGTCGTTTCTAATCTGGAAGATACCTTCTGTGGCGTTTTCAAAGATATTTCTGTATTTTGACTCGCTGGCCTGGAGGGATAGGGCCATCTGTTTTCTTAATAAGGCATTGGCAAATATCTCACCTACAATTTTAAGTAGGGAAATAATATTTTCTGACCATGTTGTTTTTTTTCTGATACTCTCAAACCCTAAAAAGCCTATTGCTTTATATCCTGTTACAATAGGCACGGCAATTATAGACATGATTTTCTGTGAGGATAGACTTCTCTTTTCTTCAATGGCATCAAGGGGGATGTCATCTATGTCAGGTATATGGATAATCTCAAGGTTTTTAATCTTGCCACAAAACCAGGGCATACTATCTGATGAAATATTCTGTAACTTTTTTTTCTGAGACAATATACCCTTTACGCACCATTCATGGGTATTACTTATATATTTTCCGTCATCGGAGAATTGAAAAACATAGCTTCTATCAACATTTGCATATCTTCCAATAGACTTTAAGACATCCACAATACCGTCATCTGTATCTTCAGGGGATAAAATTATAAAATTTGTTGAAAGGGTTAGTATAAGTTTTAGTAGTTCTCCGTGGTCATTGCTTTCTTCTGTGCCACAGACTGTGCTTTTAATATAGGATTTTTTTGTTCTTGATGGAAGAACCCTTATGTTATTGTGTCTTACTTCTGTCCCTTTGACAAGCCCCTTCACTGTCCTGTTTGTCCCAGTCAAGATATTTTACTGTATTAATTATATAATTGCTGCTTATTATTATCGCAGTTTAATATTATATTCTTAAATAAAAAACCATTTTATTTAATGAATCCAATCCTGGCAACAAGGGACAATATGGTTTTTACTTATCTGCCCTTATTTTAGGGCCTTTAAAGACCCAAAATCAGGTCTTAAATACCGCACCTGTGGCAGCAGATGTTACCATCTGGGCATATCTTGACATATAACCATCTTTTATCTTTGGTTCAGGCCTCTTCCAGGATTTTTTTCTTTTTTCCATCTCCTTTGCCGAAACAACAAGATTGATGGTCTTTTCTATAAGGTCTATCTCGATCTTATCTCCATCCTTAATGAATGCAATAGGGCCACCCTCTGCTGCCTCAGGGGATACATGACCTATACATAGTCCCCTTGTCCCGCCTGAAAACCTGCCATCTGTAATAAGGGCGCATGACAGGTCAAGGCCCCTGCCTGCAAGGATGCTTGTGGGTGTTAACATCTCCCTCATCCCAGGGCCACCCTTTGGGCCTTCATATCTTATTATTACTGCATCACCTGGCTTTATATCGCCGTTCATTATAGCTGTCCCTGCCTCTTCCTCGCTCTCAAAGACCCTTGCCTTACCCACAAAATGCCATATGTCCTTTGATACACCTATTCTTTTTACAATAGAACCGTCAGGTGCAAGACTACCAGTGAGGACTGCAAGACCGCCTTTTTCATGGTATGGATTATTTACTGGGTGTATTACCTCATGGTCAGTAACGACTATATTCTTTATAATATCGCCTACCTTCTTTCCTGCGACTGTAAGGCATTTTTTGTTTATGAGATCCTTCTTTGATAGTTCCTTCATTATGGCATAGACACCTCCTGCATCATTTAGGTCCTCAAGTCGATGATAACCCGCAGGGCTCATATTGCATAGGTGGGGGACACTTTCAGATATCTCATCAAACAGGGTAAGGGGCAATCTTATACCCCCTTCATGGGCAATGGCAGGTAGATGAAGGGCTGTATTGGATGAGCCACCAAATGCCATATCAACGGCTATGGCATTTCTGAATGCATCTACTGTCATAATATCACGAGGCTTGATATCCTTTTTTACAAGCTCCATAATCCTTAAGCCTGCCAATCTGGCAAGTCTTATGCGGGCTGCATGGACAGCCGGGATTGTTCCATTGCCAGGTAAGGCAATACCAAGGGCCTCTGAGAGACAGTTCATGGAATTGGCTGTAAACATCCCTGCACATGAGCCTGCCCCAGGGCATGCACACTCTTCAAGAATGCATAGTTCTTCCTCTGTCATGGTTCCGCTTGCAACCCTGCCTACACCCTCAAAGACAGATATGAGGTCGACCTTCTTCCCCATAAACCTACCGGCAAGCATGGGGCCGCCACTTATCATTATGGCAGGGATATTAAGACGCATGGCCGCCATCATCATACCTGGTATAATCTTATCGCAATTGGGTACAAGGACAAGCCCGTCAAAGGGATATGCCTTGCACATGACCTCCACAGAGTCACAGATGAGCTCTCTTGAACCAAGGGAGTATTTCATACCCTCGTGATTCATGGCTATACCATCGCATATACCTATAGTAGAAAATTCCATTGGTGTCCCACCAGCCATCCTTATAGAATCTTTTACTGCCTGGACAATCCTGTCAAGGTGAATATGGCCAGGGATAAGCTCATTAGCAGAGTTTGCTATACCTATAATTGGCTTTTCTATCTCTTCTTTTGTATACCCCATAGCATAGAAAAGACTCCTGTGAGGTGCCTTTTCTATACCCTTTTTCATCCTCTCTGACCTCATCTCGCCCTCCTAAAATGGTATCAGACACAAGATTATTATAGTGAAAAAGATATTTCAAGATTTTTAAGAGATTTTATAAAGGTATTAAAGGCCTTAAACTATTATATATGGTCTTTAGTCTATAGTCTATAGTCTTTAGTCTATCTTCCCATCCCATCTCCTGAAAATATTATGTTCAATATCCATGAAATCTAAAACCTTCCCAACTGTATGGTCTATAATATCCTCTATGCTCTTTGGTTTATGATA
>JAOAHW010000019.1 GCA_026415015.1 Syntrophorhabdaceae bacterium | reverse complement strand
GGCCATATCAAAATCATTTATGGCGTTTATGAGTGCCCTTTTAGCTGCCTCTCTATCTTTTGTCTTACTTATAAGTTGTTTCAAAAAGGCATCCTCTGAATCACCAATAGCGAATGCACTGATAGTCTCTTTTATCCTTGTTCTTATCCTTTCTTTTAGCTCGTCTGTGGCAGCATTGGTATAGGTAATGACAAGCATCTCGTTGATCTTTAGATTGTTTTCGACGAGGAGGCGGACAAAGATGCTGGCGATGGCATAGGTCTTACCTGTCCCTGCACTGGCCTCTACGAGGTTGATACCCTTTTTATTGAGAAGGGGTGTGTTCAAAGTGTCAAATATTTCCATTCTCATAACCTTGATCCATATGCTCTAAAAGAGGCTCTAATACAGTATTTGATATCTCTGTAAATGCCTCATCCAGAGGTTCATAATCACCAAAACAAAATCTATAATATGGGTCCTCTGATTCTGCTGGCTCACCTTCCTTGTTTTCATTTTTCCATTTATTTTTAGCTGAGGCCAGTGCAGCACCATGCCCCTTTTTTTTGAGTTGTTCTGCATATCTGAATGATGTCTCAGGAAAAAAACTAATGGGTGTCTTTATCCCTTCCTCATAGACCTTAAGTAGGCTTTTTATAATATCCTCTCCATTATTTATGGGCTTGAAAGAATGCGTCTCATTCATGGATAGATAAAAGGATTTTTCAGGTTTGTAGAGATTCATAAGTACATGGTCTATCCACAATTCAATGATATATTTTGCCTTTATCTTATTTGAGCATCTGTATCTCACTATCCCGAGACTATAGATATCTTCAATCCTCACCTTTATCTTGAATTCATCTATACTGATGGTGAAATCAATAGGGTCTTTTCTGTCATCTATAAATCCTGTTATCTTTTTTAAAAATGTTTTAGCCTCATTCATTGTGCGATCAAGAAATACCCTACCAGGTGATCTCGGTGGCAGGATACCTTGTCCGTAGATGGTCTCCATGGCCTTTTTTGGGTCAGCATAAGAGACCATCTTATCTGTCAGGCTTGTCCTTATAATGAATTCGTCAAGATTATCCAATTCAAGGGGTTCTTCATCCTTTGGCGTTGTGCTCTTTTCATCAAGAAAGATACCCAGCCTGTTATTAAAGAAATATTTGACAGGGTGCAGGAAAAATCTTTTGAGTTCTGCATTAGTAATATTTCTAAAGTCAAAAGCAGGCTCATTTAATGGTGTAATTATGAAAGGTCTTTCATTATATTCTTTCTCTTTACAGACAGTTATAGCCTCATAGTCCTCCTGAGAATAGCTGAAGATGTTGCTGTCTTTTTGAAAGTATCTGGGGCTAAAGGCCTGAAGGGGGTGTTTTTTTATGATGATATTTAATGGGTTCTTTTCAGGATGGTAAAATCCTTTTTCAATGTAATCAAGAAGCTCACTTACCAGGACAGAGGGGAGGATGGTGCTATTGTCCTTGATGCTCTGGCCTGTGTAGCTTATATAGAGACACAGTCTTGCTGAGAGTATGGCCTCTAAAAAAAGGTATCTGTCCTCGTCTCTTAGGGAGCGGTCACCCCTTCTCGGGTTTTTTGCTATCATGTCAAACCCAAGGGGTCTTGACTCCCTTGGATATGTATCATTGTTCATACCGATTAATGCCACCACCTTAAAAGGGATACTCCTCATGGGTAGCATCTCACAAAAGGTTATGCCTCCTGTTATAAAACCAGTGGAAAACTCTCTTATATTAAGTCTGTTCTTTAAATAATGGAGGACTAAGCCAAAAGACACTGCTCTATTGAAACCTGCTGAAACCATAATCTTTTTCAGGTTAAGGATGGTCTCCCTTATAAACTGCACATCCCTTACTGAGTCTTCATTAACAGCAATAAATGTATCAAGGATACCATCGAGTATCCCTGCCCACTCATCAAGCCTGTATTGGTTTGTTATTTCCTTTGAATATTCAAAAAGGGGTAACAGAAAATCGAGAAGGTGCTCAAATGTTTCAACATAGTCACCTTCCATGTCATTATAGGCAAGTATCCCCTTGAAAGGCTCCTCCTCTTTGCTGGACATGGCATATCCGAGGAGTAACCTCTCAATCCCAGCCTGCCAGCTATTATCCTTGAATGATGGGTTGCCATGGGCTTCCCTGTGTTTTTCGTCTATGCCCCATCTTATATTTGTATCATTTATCCACCTTAATATAGACTCAATATCTCTGTCTTTAAGCCCAAACCTCTCTTTAACATATATATCATCTATGACATCCATGACCTCTGAGGCATAGAACCTCCCGTTTAAAAGGTTGAGTATCTTCAAGAAGATATTGACAACAGGGCTTTCAGTGGCAGCCCCTCTGTCTGCAATGGAATATGGTATCTTTGTCCTTTCATCATAATAGCCATCAAAAACTGCTGATATAAAAGGTGCATATGTCTCTATATTAGGGGTCATGACAATAATATCCTTTGGCCTTAAATCTTTGTATCTCTCAAAAAGAAACAGTAGATTGTTGTATAGAACCTCTACCTCCCTCATGGGTGAGTGGCATGAGTGCACCTGGATTGATATATCGTCTTCAGATATGAATGCCTGCTCTATATCCTTACCCCTCCATCTTAGATGATAGATGTCTGATTGTATTGTTGTGAGGAGGTTACCCTCTCCTGGTTCGTCAAATAGTTCGTATTCTGTAGAATCCTCTATAATAACATTGAAGAAATCCCTGCCCATCCTCCCCATAGATGCAAGTAGAGGATTCCCGATTTCA
>JAOAHW010000221.1 GCA_026415015.1 Syntrophorhabdaceae bacterium | reverse complement strand
CTCAATGTAGTCTCCATGACGCCACACACCTGGGTATACAGCGAAATATGCATCTCTATATTTTTTCATTTCAGGGTCATTCCAGAAATATATGGGCATAGAAGGTGCTGGTGCTTCACAGACAAGCTCACCCTGACTGTCATAGATAGGTGTCCCTTTTTCATCATAGGCCTTTATCTTCATACCCAGGGCAGGGGACTGGAGTTCACCAGCATAAACAGGTAGAATTGGTGAACCTATGACAAAGCAGCCGTTTATATCTGTGCCGCCTGACAGGGAATTGAAATGGACATCGTCCTTTATATGCTCATAGACAAATTTAAACCCATCAGCAGAGAGGGCAGAGCCAGTTTGACCAATGGATTTTAATGTAGCGAGGCTGAATTTTTCTTTTGGTTTGAATCCCTGGCTTTTTAAGAGGTTTATGTAGGTTGCACTTGTGCCAAAGAAGGTTATCTTTTCATCATCTATGAGCTTCCACATGGTACCTAAGTCAGGATAACCTGGGTTGCCATCAAAGAGCACCACTTTTGAGCCCACGGCAAGGGCGCTTATAAGCCAGTTCCACATCATCCAGCTCGGCGCTGTCATATAGATGATGGTATCCTCTCTTGTGAGGTCTGAATGGATGATAAGTTCCTTCATGTGATTGATTAGGATGCCACCTACCCCCTGGACCATACATTTTGGTTTCCCTGTGGTACCTGAAGAGAACATGATATAGACAGGATGGTCAAAGGGTACCTGTTCAAAGGTAATATCCTCTGCCTCCCCTGTGGCAAGAAAGTCTTTATATGTTATGGCAGATAAAATGCCATTTATATCAGGTTTCTCACTGACATAGGGGATAACAACAACCCTTTCAAGGGATGGCACAGACTCCACAACCTCCTTTACATCAGCAAGCATATGGAATGGTTTGTTTTTATAGAGATAGCCATCTACGGTGAAGAGGACCTTTGGTTCTATCTGGCTTATACGGTCTATTACTGCCTGGACACCAAGTTCTGACCCGCAGGATGCCCATGTGGCACCGAGGCTTGTTGCTGCAAGCATGGCAATGGCAGTCTCAGGCATATTGGGCATGTATGCCACCACCCTGTCACCTTTTTTTACCCCTGTCTTTTTCAAGGCATCTGCGAGCCGGGCAACGGTTTTATATAGTTCTTCATATGTGATATAGACTGATGGTCGTGTCTCACATTTAAAGATAAATGCAGTCTTACTATCTCTGAAACGGAGGAGGTTTTCTGCAAAATTCAATTCTGCTCCAGGAAACCATTTTGTCCCTGGAAAGACACTCAAATCCTCCACGACCTTTTTGTAAGGTTTCGATGCCTTTATCCCCACAAAGTCCCATACTGCTGCCCAGAAATCAGGTATCTCTGTGATCGACCAATTATACAAGTCAAAATAATCATTAAATGTTTTGTTATATCGCTTAGTTACAAAATCAATAAACCGTGTCATATTTGCATTTTTTATTCTTTCTTCAGATGGTATCCAGAGTGGTTTCTTCACTGCCAACCTCCTTTTAAAGCTTCTGACCTGAACCTTTCAAATTTTTTGCAAAAAATTAATCTGTCTAAAAATTAATCTCTAAGAACATTTTTTATCAAATCATTAGGTAATTACGTTTCACCTCTTCATTTTCACTCAATTCTTTGATGGTGCCATGGTATCTTATACGGCCCTTGTCTATGACATATGCCCTGTCTGCAATAGAGAGGGAGAATTTAATATTCTGTTCTGAAAACAGGATGGTTACACCAATCTCTTTGAGTTTTAAAAGACGTTCAGCAAAATCTTTCACAACAAGGGGTGCAAGCCCTTCTACAGGCTCGTCAAGTAAAATGAGTTCAGGATTGCCCATTAGTGTCCTTCCAAGGGTCAACATCTGTTGTTCACCGCCACTAAGATATCCACCTAGATGTTTATCTAACACCTTTAGCTTTGGGAATATCTCATATATCCTGTCCACTGTCCATGGCTCGCCTTTAAAGTGGTCTGATTTTTTTATGGCTATCTCAAGATTTTGACGGACTGTTAGGTCAGGGAATATCAGTCTGTTATCAGGGACATAACCCATGCCTTTCTGTGCTATGGTATACGGTGGCTTTCCCACTATATCTTCACCATGAAATTTTACACTCCCTGATTTAGGGGGCGTAAGCCCCATAATACTCCTCATGGTTGTTGTCTTTCCTGCACCGTTTCTCCCTAAAAGACACACAAGTTCACCGCTTGAAACCTGCAAAGAAACATCAAATAGGATGTGGCTTGTTCCATAATACGTGTTGATATTGTTTACCTCAAGAATCATATCTCCTCACCAAGATAACATGCCTGTGCTTCTTTATTCTGTCTTACCTCCTCAGGTTTGCCTTCTGCTACAAGTATGCCCTGATGGAGTACAGACAGTTTCTCTGCATATCCAAAGATAACTGATATATCATGTTCTGTGAAAAGAATCGTCAACCCTATCTCCTTATTCAACCTTTTGACAAGCTCCATGGTCTCATGGGTCTCTTCTGAAGACATCCCTGCTGTTGGTTCATCAAGGAGGAGTAATTCTGGTTTGCAGGCAAGGGCAAGGGCGAGTTCAAGCTTTTTCTTATCTCCCTGGGAAAGGATGCCTGCTTCATTATCCTTTAGCTGTGCAAGCCCTGTTATGTCCAAAAGCTCAAGGGTCTCTTTTTTTGCAAACCGTTCTGCAGGGGTAAAGAGATTGAGCGTCTGTTTTTGCTGGGCAAGTATTGATTGACGGACATTCTCATAGGCCGTCAGCCTCGGGTAGATGTTACTTACCTGGAATGCCCTTGTGATGCCAATCCTGGCAATCTTATGGCGCTGCCAGTTTGTAATCTCCTTACCACGGAAGAAGACATGGCCACCAGTTACCGTATGGTATCCTGTGATAAGATTAAAAAATGTTGTCTTTCCAGCACCATTTGGACCGATAATGGCAGCAATCATCCCCCTTTTTAACTCATAGTTCACATCTGTTAATACCTGATACTTGTAAAAAGACTTACTCAGGTGTTCTGTTTTGAGAATAATATCGTTATCCATCTTTTAGTGCCCCGCACCATTAGGAATTGAATTATTTATAGCCTGTTTTTTTGAGAAGTAGCCTTTTTGTTTAATAATACCGAATAGCCCTCCTGGCATGAACATAACAACAATGATAATGATAACACCACTTACCAGGGGCCAGTATTCAGTAAAGCCTGTGACAAAGGCATTGAGGAAGGTAAATATAACAGAACCTATTATAGGACCAAGAAAGTGGTGAGGCCCTCCCATCACTGCCATAAATACTGGATGGCCAGAATGCTGCCAGTTGCAGAGGTCAGGGGCAACACTTCTATTAAAAGGACCCCACAATGCCCCTGCAAGACCACAGAAGATACCTGAAATCACAAAATTGATGAGCATATAGCGATAAACATTAATACCTATGAATTCAGTCCTTTCAGTGTTATCTCTAATTGCCCTCAGGGTATATCCAAAGGGTGATTCTGTAATGGCATAGATAATGATGGCAGCTATGGTGACAACAATGAGTGTAAAATAATAGTGTGGTGTTGCTCCAAAAAGCCCTGGAGGTGGATTTATTCCCTGTAGCCCATTATCCCCTCCAGTAAAAGAGTACCATTGAAAGATAATAAAATAGACAAGCTGTCCAAAGGCCATTGTAAGTATTGCGAAATAGATACCCCTAAGC
>JAOAHW010000174.1 GCA_026415015.1 Syntrophorhabdaceae bacterium | reverse complement strand
TGGTCTCGTGGGCTCGGAGATGTGTATAAGAGACAGGGATATCCTGGAGATAGGATGGGAAATCATTTATCTCCCTTATAAGCCTCTCAAGCATTGTGACACCGAGGGTTATATGACCTAAGAGTCTCCCCCTGTCAGAGTATTTGAATCCTCCTTTGAATTCCATCTCCTCTGTCTTTCCTATATCATGTAAAAGACTCCCCGCTATTATAATATCCCTGTCACCGCCTATAAAATTAATAACATCCTTGCACATATAGGTCACAGAGATAGAGTGCTCAAGGAGCCCGCCTACATACATATGATGGACATTTATTGAGGCAGGAAACAAAAAAAACCTCTCCAGGGTCTCTGTCTTGCTATTGAGGACATGAAAAATGGACTGGATATGGGGGTTTTCTATCTCATCTATAAGACTGAAATATACATCCTTTAAAACCTCTATATCCTTCTCCCCCTCTGGAAAAAACTCCTTTACCTCACTAAAAGGGATTTCATCCTCTACCCTTTCTATATCTATCACATTGAGCTGGGGTTTGTTTTGGTATAATTTAGTCTTTGCCTTTACCCTTATAATATCATTTTTATCAAAGAGGTTAACCAGCACATCCACATTATCCCAAACCTTGGCATCAATGGTCCCTGTTTTGTCTTTCAACTCAAGGCTCATATATTTTGTGTTGTTTTTACTGGTATACACACCTTTTGTTCGGACGATAAAAAAATCGTTTATCTCCCTGCCTTCATCCTTTATGTCTCTGACATATATCTTTTTCATTTCTCTCTATCTCTGAAGTGTTCATACCCCTTTGAGGTGATGTGCCTTCTTTTTCCTTTCTCAAACACCTTGACTCCTCTTCCTTCTGTAACCTCCCCTATCACAGAGACATGATAACCTTTTCCTTTTATATTTTCAATGACAGGGAGTCTCTGTTTTGGAAATGTGAAAAGAAACTGGTAGTCTTCGCCCCCGGATAATGCCAGCTCCTCCATAGATGCCTTTTTCAACATATCTGGTATAGGGAGGTCCTCCATATAGACCCTCGCAGATTTCTTACTCTCAGCCATCATCCTTTCTAAATCAATGATAAGGCCGTCACTTATATCCATCATTCCATTAGTTATACCACTTTTGACAAGTTCATTCCATAACTCATATGGGGGTCTCGGGTCTTTGTATCTTTCTATGAACCTCTTTACCCCTTTTTTGTTTTTATCCATCCCTTTTTTAAGCAAGAAAAGCCCGTATGCACTCTCTCCAAGATAGCCTGTGACACCTATGAGGTCTCCTTTCTCTGCCTTATCCCTACCCAAATAATCAGGGCCTGTGAGCCTGCCTGTCATGGATATGTCTATAAAAAAATCAGAGCCAGTAGATACTGTATCTCCGCCGAGCATCACAAGATTAAAATCATTTGCTGCAGCATTTATGCCCCTGTATACCTCAAGGACCTGGGCCTTTGTTATCCTGTCAGGTATCCCTATTGTAACAAGAAAATACATGGGTTTAGCTCCCATGGAAAGGACATCAGAGACATTTACATATATTGCCTTTTTACCCACGTAATAGGGTTTGATAAATGAGAATTCAAAGTGGATATTCTCTACAAGGCCATCCTGAACAAAGACAAATCTACCCTCTTCAAGCATCACCACAGCCCCATCATCACCTATACCCCTCACAACAGATGGAGACCTCTTTTCAAATCTTCTTATGAGCCTTATGAGGCTATTCTCCATTATCTCCATGGATACTTGATAATAACAGGTTATGACAAGTCTTTTCAAGAATCTTCTTGACATGGGATTCAAAAACCATCAAAATACGCAAGAAAAAAAATATACGGGGTTAAGACATGCTTGTTAAAGATATAATGACACAGAATGTGATAACAATAACAGGGGATACATATGTCCTAGATGCAGAAAAGATTATGGATTCCCATAAGATTGGCAGGCTGCCCATAGTGGAAGATGGAAGACTGGTAGGTATAGTAACAAAAGACGATGTACTCAAGGCAAGCCCCTCTTCTACCACCTCCTATAACCAGAGACAACTCTTCTATCTCATGTCAAAACTCACAGTAAAGGAGATAATGAAGACAAGGGTCATTACAGTGACACCGGACACAACAGTGGAGAAGGCAGTAACTGTTGCTCAAAAACACAGGGTCGGCAGCCTTCCTGTTGTTGAGGGTGAAAGGGTTGTGGGGATACTCACGACAAATGATGTCTTTTATAAGATCCTTAACCCCCTCTTAGGTATTGGGCAGACTGGCAGAAGGATTCTAATTCACAATGCAGGCCAGTGCGAGGGTCTTTTTAGAGTATTGAGCCTTATAATAAAGGCAGGTATCAATATAAAGACACTCTGGATACCAAAGGAACCTGATAAACAGAACCTAATATTGCATCTTGATACAGAAGATGCATCATCCATTGTATTAGATATAGAGAAGGCAGGCTTCAAGGTGGAGTCAAGGGAGTTTGAGGCATAAACCCATAAACATTGTAAAAACTATCCGTATCCGAGGTCCCTTAGCCTCTCTTCACTCATACCTATAAAGTGCGCAATCTCATGGACAAGGGTAATCTCTATCTGCCTTGCCAGCTCTTCCCTTGTTTCACAGAAATCCTCAAGGGGCTCTTGAAAAAGAAAGATCTTGTCAGGATATAATGGTGGGTATATATAAGACCGCTGTGTCAATGGGACACCCTGGAATAGACCAAGTAGTGTATAACCCTTTTGTATACCTGCCTCTTTCAGCATACTCCTTGAAGGCCTCCGTTTCACAGATATAACAAGATTCTTTAGATGCTGCCTTATCTCTTCAGGTATAGCCCCTATGGCCTCTTCCACAATAGAGTCGAATTCTTTCTCTGTCAATCTCATGCCTTAATCATGGATATCACTGCCTTCCAAAGGCATCATATCGGTCATCTCTATTTTAATATAGAAAGTATATTTTCTGATTTATCGAGCAGTCTTAAGAATGCCCATGCAGGTGGTGACAGGTCCCTTCTGTTTCTGTAGCCAATACCAAATTCTATAACCGGTGAACCCTCGAGGATCTTTACTGATTTTAATGTGTTGTTTTGTATATCCTCTTCCACTGCCTCCCTCTCCAGAAAACCAACACCACTGTCCTGTCTTACAAATTCTTTAAGCAATGCTATGCTCGCTGACTCCATGGCAATCTGGGGTGTTACCTTGAACCTCTTGAGATACTCGAACACAACCTCTCTCACTGCAGAGCCCTCCCTTCTTAATATGAGGGGTATGTTTGCAAGCTGCATAACAGATATCTCAG
>JAOAHW010000050.1 GCA_026415015.1 Syntrophorhabdaceae bacterium | reverse complement strand
ATCAAGACCATTGTATGCCTTACCGAAGGCATACCCACAATTGATATGATCACTGTCTATCATTATATAAAATCAAAGGGCTGCTGGCTTATAGGGCCTAACACCCCAGGCATTATATCACCAGGAAAATGTAAGATAGGGGTTATGGCTGGCTATATCCATAGAAAAGGTAGTGTAGGCATTATATCAAGGAGCGGCACTTTAACCTACGAGGTAGTGGACCAGCTTTCAAAGATAGGAATAGGTCAGTCTACCTGTATAGGCATTGGCGGAGACCCTATTGTAGGGCTTAGATATGTAGATATCCTCAAGATGTTTGAAGAGGACAGGGATACAGATGCAGTGGTCATAATAGGTGAGATAGGTGGTACAGCAGAGGAGGAGGCTGTACAATACTACCGTGAAAATATGAAAAAACCCCTGGTAGCATTTATTGCAGGTGTTACTGCCCCTGAGGGAAGACGCATGGGTCACGCAGGGGCTATTATTTCAGGGGGTAGAGGAGATGCAAAGACAAAGATAAGGGTCCTTGAAGAGGCAGGGGTAACTGTTGTGAAAAACCCAGCCCAGATAGGACAAGCTGTATCCCATGCAAGGCAGGTTAGGGTTTAAGGGTAATCTCTCCACCACTGCCATGGGTATTATGCCCCATGAGGATATAGACAGGGCCTTAGGGCTCGCCCTTGAAATGGATATACCTTTCTGGCCCCAGCTTCCAAAATTATCTTTCTATGAAGACATGTATGTCCAGGCTATGGAGGGCTTTCCTGGTGTCATAATAGATGAGGAAAAAAACAGGATTTATATAGACACCAAAAGATTTCTTGAAGGAATACCAGATTACCTTGAAAAGGAAGGTAACCCTGAGTGGTTTGTCCTATCAGAAAAATATTCACTAATTTATCGAAAGTTTTTAAACCAAGACCTCTCAAAGTATAGGGCCATAAGGGGCCAGATAATAAGCCCTATAAGCCTTACTTTAAAGCTAACAGATGAGAATAATATGCCTGTTGTCTATAATGACGATATCCGTTCCATTGCCTTCTCCTTTATACACCATAAACTGAACAGACAGTATGAAGAACTATTGAAAAAAAATAAAAATGCCTTTGTATGGATTGATGACCCTGGCCTTGAATTTATCTTCAATGCCATGTGCGGCTATGACAGCATAAAGGCAAAAAAAGAAATGGATGAATTTTTTGAAGGTGTTAAAAGTCCAAGAGGCGTCCATCTCTGCGGGAGGCCAGACTGGGATTTTCTCTTATCACTTGATATTGATATTATCTCATTCAATGCCTACACAGAGGGAGAGGCCTTTGCATCGTACAGAAAGGTCATAGATTTTCTTAAAAAAGGGGGCATTATAAGCTGGGGTATTATACCTACATATTTTGAGGACTTTTCAAGAGAGGATGTGAAAAGTATAGCAGAGAGACTTGAGAATATATGGAAGAGACTGATAGACAATGGAATAGAAAAGACATTGATAATTGATAACAGCATCCTTGCCCCTGCTACATGCAACCTCATTAACCCAGATAAAACACTGACTGTTGAAAAATCTTTTGCATTACTCCGAGAGGTTTCTTTATATTTAAGGTCAAGGTATAATATACCATGAATGGCTATAGGTCTTTATGTTCCAATAAAGACCTATAAACTCGATGGTAAGGGCGCTTCAGTAACTGAGAAAAACTAAGAGGAGTTATAGATGAAAAAGATGCATATAATCTGCAAGAGAAAAAAGGATGATGCCATAAGATTAGCAGGGAATATCATAAATCTGTATGGAAAGGATATTGAGATATGCCTCGATGAGGAGTCTGCAAGGTTTCTAAATTTTGAAAACAAGGTAGAACTTGAACATGTGGGAGAAGGGGCAGACCTTATAATTGTCCTTGGTGGAGATGGCACCATGCTGGCTGTGGCAAGATACCTAAAAGGCAGGGATGTTCCTATCCTTGGTGTAAATTTAGGTGGCCTTGGTTTCCTCACAGAGATATCAGTGGAAGAGATGCCTATTATGCTTGAAAAAATAGTCTCAGGCCAATACAAGATATCGACAAGGATGATGCTTGATGTAAGTGTTATAAGAGATGGAAAAGAGGTCTTTGAATTCTCTGTACTCAATGATGCTGTAATAACAAAGGATGCCCTTGCAAGGATAATAGACATAGAGGTATATGTAAATAGCGTCTATCTTACAACATATAAGGCAGATGGTCTTATATTCTCTACACCCACAGGTTCAACAGGCTATTCCCTATCTGCAGGTGGCCCAATACTCTACCCATCCCTTAAAAATATAATTGTAACACCCATATGTCCCCATATGCTCACAAATAGACCTCTTATCCTTCCTGAGGATGTATCAATGATGGCGGTGTTCAAATCAATGGATGAAAGGGTTGTCCTGACCATAGATGGCCAGATAGGTTTTCCCCTTGAATACAGGGATGAAGTGGTTGTAAAGAAATCCCCTCATACAGTGAGGCTTATTAAATCCGCCTTCAGGGGCTATTTTGAGATCCTCAGGGAAAAACTAAAATGGGGTGAGAGATAGGGATGCTCGCGTACTTGAAGGTTAAGGGATTTGCCATTATAGATGAGATTGAGGTGGATTTTGATGAGGGTTTCAATGTCATAACCGGTGAGACAGGGGCTGGAAAATCCATAATAATAAATGCATTGTCTACCCTTATAAATCAGAAGGTATCCACAGATATGTTAAAGACCTCAGCGAAACAGGCAGAGATAGTAGCCCATTTTTTAGAAAAAGGAGAGGAGTATATAATAAAAAGGGTTATCCATGCCTCAGGTCGGTCAAGGGCATATCTAAATAATGATTCTATTACATTAAACAAGATGGAAGAGCTGGGCAATAGCTTTTTACACATATATGGACAGAATGAACACAGGGACCTCCTGGAAAAGGAAAGATATATATCTCTAATAGATAAGATAGCAGGTCTCGATGAAAAAAGGTCTATCCTCAGCGATAAGGTAAGGCAGCTTAGGGAACTGGAAAACAGGTTAAGGACAATGAATAAAGAGGCTGAAGGCAGGCTAAATGAAATGGCATTTCTCGAATTCCAGGTCCATGAGATAGAGGAGGCTAGCCTGAAAGCAGGGGAAGAAGAGAGACTGAAAGAAAGGCTCAAGGTTCTAAAGGACGCAGAGCGGATCAAGATGATACTCCATGAGATAGGTGAAAAGTTTTATGAGGGTGAAGGCTCAATCCACGACATACTTAAATCTGCTGCAAACATGGTCAAGACATTTTCCCATATAGATTTTATCAAGGTGATAAGGCAGAGGATAGAATCCATATCCTATGACCTTGAGGATATCTTTAGATACATAAAAGAGGAGGAAAAGGGGCTTACCCATGACCCTGATGAATCAAAAAGGATTGAGGAGAGGCTTTCGAGGATATTTACTATAAAAGACAAGTATGGAAAGACCCTTGATGAGATAAAAAGATACGAGGAGAATGCGAGACACAGGCTTTTATATCTAAAGGAACTAACAGGTAATATAGAGATTACACAAAAAAACATAGATCTTTTGAGAAAAGAAGTAGAAGACCTGGCCCAGATGATATCCCATGAAAGGAAAAAAATAGCACCTGAGATAGAGAGGTTGGTTGTGGATGAACTTAAGATGCTTGCCATGGAAAAGACAGAGTTTTTCATTGAGATAAAGGACAAGGGGACTATTGAGGAGGATGGAAGGGATGAGATAGATTTTCTTATAAGTACGAACCCTGGAGAGGCCCTGAAGCCTCTAAGGAGGGTCGTATCAGGTGGTGAGCTATCGAGGATTATGTTGGCCATAAAAAAGGTCATGGGCGGGGATGAGGAAAAGACACTGATATTTGACGAAGTAGATACAGGCATAGGGGGTATGGTTGCTGATATGGTAGGGCAGAGACTAAAAAGCCTATCAAGAAACCATCAAATCATATGTATAACCCATCTACCCCAGATAGCTGTCTATGGAGATAGTCATTTTCTTGTTGAAAAAAAACAGATGAAGGATTATACGATAACAGACATAAAGAGGCTTACGGACACTGAGAGGGTAGGTGAGGTTGCAAGGATGTTAGGTGGTTTAGAGATAACAGAAAAAACAATACAGAGGTCTGAGGAGATGTTGACAAATGCTAAAAAAGGCATCCATTGAGAATATAAAAGAGATTCATAGGATTATAAACGCTGCTGCTTCAAAGGGAGAGATGCTGCCCAGGTCACTGGGTGAACTCTACGACAATATGAGAGATTACTTTGTCTATATTGACGACAGCAAGGTTATTGGGACAGGTGCCCTCCATATATGCTGGGAGGACTTAGCAGAGATAAGGTCTATATGCGTTGTGGACACTCACAGGATGAAGGGCATAGGTAAAAAGATTGTAGAGGCAACCCTTGAAGAGGCTAAGTCATACATGATAAAGCATGTTTTTCTTTTGACCTATCAGATAGAGTTCTTTGAAAAATGCGGATTTCATATAACCGACAAAAAAGACCTGCCTCAAAAGATATGGTCTGATTGCATAAAGTGTCCCAAGTTCCCTCAGTGTGATGAGACAGCAATGAGGATTGAGCTCTTTTGACTCCTAAATTCCATCAATGGATAAATCTATGAAAAAAGCAAGAAAAGGGGTTTTATTTATGATAGATTATAAAAAAATAGCAGAGGGGATAAAAGGTTCGTTTGATAGCTTTGAGGTATTCTTTTTGAAAGAGAAGACAAAAAAATATGAGAGCAGGGACCTGGATACATATAGCATTGAATTGAGAGAGGAGGAAGGTGTTGCCCTAAGGGTTATAAAAGATAACAAGATGGCCTTTTCATATTCTTATGAGAAGGGTGACAAGGCATTGGAATCATTGTTGGATAACGCTCGCCAGCTCCTCCCCTTTTTGGACGAAGATAAAGACTATGCATTTCCTGAACCTACACATGATTATCCTATATTAGATCTATACGATTCAAAGGGGCTTATACTCAGTGAATCGAAAAAAAAGGATATGGTCATAAGCCTGGAAGATATAATGAAAAACTATGATAAAAGGATCTCAGTGGTAAGGGGCTGTGAGCTTCAAGAGATAGAGATAGAAACAGGGATTATCAATTCAAAGGGCATATCAGTAGAGGCCAAAAAAACACTATATATTATATCAGGTATGTGCGTTGCAAAAGATACAGATGAGGTCTCATGGTATGACTGGCAATGGTCTCATTTTTTAAATGAGATGGATATAAAAGGATTTGGCGAAGGGGTGGCAAAAAAGGCAGTCTCCTTTCTCGGCAGTACCCAAATTGATACAGGGATATACAAAGGGATACTGAAACCCAGGGCAGCATGCGATATATTAGGCATACTATCAGGGTCATTTCTTGCTGAGAGTCTCTTCAAGGATAAGACAAGATTAAAGGACAGAATTGGTAAGAGGTGTTTTTCTAATTACATAAATATAACAGAATCAGGCATGGTAGGGATAGATGCCTCTGCCTTTGATGCCGAGGGCACACCTGGGCAGGAAAAAAGGATTGTCAGGGATGGGGTATTCGAGACATTTCTCTATGATACCTACTATGGGAAAAAATATGGAAGGGCATCTACAGGAAATAGCATAAGGACAGGGCTAAAAGACCCGCCGCGATGCGGTATAAGAGGTATATACATTGAAAAGTCTGATAAGGGCGTGGTCGATGATACCATGGAAGAGGTTGTAATAATTGAGGAGCTTATAGGGACCCACACAGCAAACCCCATAACAGGGGAGTTTTCACTGGGTGCCATTGGTTATCTGCGAAAAAAAGGCGAATACAGACCTTTTAAAGAGGTTATCTTCTCAGGGGATATCTTTGAGTTATTGAACAATGTACTCGGGGTTGGTAGTGACCTTAGGTTTTATGGTAACTGTGGCTCACCATCCCTTCTCATAGAAGGAATAAAGATAAGCGGAAGATGAAGATAGGCTATTTTGTAAGAAATATAGGTGTATCCGGCGGTGTAAAATCTATGCTCCAGCATGTGGTTATGCTCAAGGAGATGGGATATGATGTCATGCTTATAACAGAAAAGGTAAAAAAAGACTGGTGTCTCCAGACTACACCTTTTATAGTTAAAAATAAGGATTTGATCGACCTCCCTGACTGTGATGTCTATGTTGGCACTGCATACAACGATGTGAAGCGCCTCTATGATGTTAGAAAAGGCAGGGTAGTCCATTACTGCCAGGGCTATGAACCAACAGAGTATATGTCGAGGATTACAGGTGAGTTTGTGTCTGAGCGCTATGATAGAAAAGGTTTTTTTTCTACCATAGGGAGATTCATAGACAATATGAAATTCAAAAAAAGGATAAAAGAGATAGAGTCTATTTATGCACTTCCTACCATCAAGGCAGGACTATCACCCCATCTTGTGAGGCTCATAAAGGATAGATACGGCCAGGATTGTTCTATAATCCAGGGTGGTATCGATGACAAGGTCTTTCATGCCAGGGGGAGGAAACAGTGGAGATGGAGTAAAAAAGTAAGGATTCTCTGCGTAGGCTCCATGTTTGTGGGTTTTAAGGGCATACCAGATACATATAGCGCCATAGAGATTCTGAAAAATAAAGGGGTGGAGATTGAATTTATAAGGGTATCCCCGGCACAGGCCACAAAAAAAGAGATGGAAGGTGGGATTGTAGACACATATCTTGTAGGTTTAAATGAAGATGAGATGGCAGACCTCTACAGGGAGACAGATATCTATATATCTACATCCCTTGTGGGAGAGGGGCTTGGTTATCCAGCCATTGAGGCCCTTGCATGTGGCGTCCCATGTATTTTAACAGAGATACCAAGCTATATGGACTTAGATGAAAACAGGGATTTCGCCTGTTTTGTCCCTGTCCATAGGCCTGACCTGGTTGCCGAGGGCATATTAAGGCTCATTGAGGATAAGGGATACAGGGATATGCGTGTAGAAAGGGGGTTTGAGGTAGCAGCCCATTATACCCTTGAACGGACAAAAAAAGACCTAAGGGATTTCTTTGAAAGGCTTAAACGACTCTAAAATGTAGCCCTTTCCTGATATTTTAATAATTATTTTTGTTACCTGTTTTAGAGAATGCATAGTATATAAGGCTTGCGGTCATGCTTAAAAAACAGATAAGGAATGTAATCTGATACCCAAGGACAGGCTTGACGCCAGCCTCAGATAGAGACTCTATTATCTTTCCCATTAAAGGCATAATTGTAGCACCACCTGCCATTGTAAAAAAATTGACCCATGCCATGGTTGTGGCTGATACAGAGGTGGGAAATAACTCCTTAACATGAGAATATAGTAAGGTCCCGAATCCATTGAAGAAACCTATAAAAAAATATAAAGTCCCATACCAGAGGGGATGTCTTAAATCAGGGGTTAGGGTTAATACTAAAAGTAGAAGCGTGTATGTCCCTAAACCAATGAGGACCATTTTTTTTCTTGAAGGGATAAGTTTGTCTGAAATCCGACCTGATACAGGGGCCCCAAGGGCATTTCCTATAGCCAGAAGAATCAGCAGGTTGCCTGCCTGAAGAGATGTGTATCCCTGGGTGGTCATAAGATAGACTCCCAACCACAGCCCCTGGAGACTGATAAATGTTCCGTATCTAAAAAAGGCCATAGTACATATCTGCCAGAAGGCATGACTGGTTAATATAGCCCTGATATAGTCTTTTGTCTTAAATTGTCCGTTCTTTATATTATCTTCTGTCTGCCTTTCTACCTCATCTCGTCTGCCACCAAGGAGAAAAAAAAGAATAATACCCAGAAAAACCGTAATCACCCCTGTTATAATAAATGTTACCCTCCATCCCAAAAAAGAACTAAAAAATGCAAGGGGTGATGCAGACAGAAGGCTGCCTATAGCACCTGCTGTTATCATAAGCCCTGCAAGGGTTGCAAACCTTTCAGGTTTAAACCTCAGGGTCAAGACCTTAAGGGACCCCATGAGCATGGCAGCCATACCTATACCAATAAACACCCTCCCTACTAAGGCCCCATAAAAAGAATTACTAAAGGCAAACAGAAAAGACCCTAATGCCCCAATTAACGCAAAGCAGGACATGATAATCTTTGGACCTATACGGTCGAGTAATAACCCCATAGGTATCTGAAGTAATGAGAATGAATAGAAAAATGCACCTCCTAAAAAACCTATGGTCTCGGCATTTAAATGCAGGTCTCTTATGAGATCAAGGGCAATAACAGCATTTGAGGAGCGATAGAACATGGAGAGACAGAATAAAGACGCCAGCGTAAGAAAGATAGGGACAGTCTTTTTCATAACACATTATATTAATAACAGGTATAGGTAAATCAACAAAAAAGTTTACATCCTATTTTTGCAAAGCCTTTTTTCCTGATACTTTCCAATCTATTTATGTTATTATTTCACATAAGACCTTAGAAACAGGTGTCTTGCTCTGTGAAACATACCACCCGCATAAGCGGGATTGATAAAAGTTGTATTTTTAATAACTGTGAAATTCATCCAAAAGAACAGGATGAATTTTAAAACCTTTGCAAAGCAACACAAAGGTTTTATATGAATAGCCTGAAGGGGGTAGTTTATGGGGAATATAACGAGAAGACTGAGCGTCAAGGTTAAAATCTGGACAATAATTGGCATATCCCTTCTCAGTATTTTAATAATTGAGGCCATCTTTCTCCTCTCCCTTAAAGAGGAACTTCTTGAAGAGAAAAAATCAAGGACAAGGAGTGTGGTAGAGGCAGCTTACGATATAATCGACTACTATTATACCCAATCTAAAGAAAAGAATATAACTGAACAAGAGGCGCAGAAACAGGTGAAGGACCTGATAAGGCATATGCGTTATGATAGAACAGAATACTTCTGGATTAACGACTTAACAGGTTTTATGCTATCCCATCCCCATTTCGGCCTTGAAGGCAAAGACCAGTCAGGGCTCACAGATGTAAATGGAAAAAAGATTATCTTAGCCTTTATCGATAAGGTTAAAAGTCAAAAATCAGGTTTTGTTGACTATGTATGGAAAAAACCAGGTTTAGAGGATGCTGCATTAAAACTTGCATATGTAAAAGGTTTTGAACCATGGGGCTGGGTAATAGGTTCAGGTATATATATAGATGACATTGATAAAATATTCCGTAAAAAGGCTTTGTGGCTAAGTATTGTGACGCTCATTATTGCAATTATTGTTATAGTGGTGTCATGGGTCTTTGCAAAAAGCATAATAGAACCTCTCTCTCTTGTTCAGAGAGGCATAAAAAGGGTAGCAGAGGGTGACCTAAGGAAAGATGAAGGCGAGGAAATGGGCTTTTTAATGGCAAAAGGCAAAGATGAGTTGAGCCAGCTTTTTAATTCCCTTCACAACATGAGAGACAATCTAAATACCCTTATAGGCCAGGTTCAGCTCTCTGGTATACAGGTGACCTCTTCTACAACCCAGATTGCTGCATCTGCAAGACAGCTTGAGGCAACAGTGGCTGAACAGACAGCCTCAATAAGGGAGGTAACAGCAACGACAAAGGAGATAGCAGCCACATCTCAAGACCTTATGAAGACCATGCTTGAGGTAAGTGACACTGTATCGGATACTGCCTCAATGACAGAAGCGGGTCGGAACAAGCTCGATGGTATGCAATCATCTATGCGAGAATTTATAAAGGCCACAAGCTATATATCCTCCAAACTTGGTATCATAAACGAAAAGGCAAATAAAATATCAGGCATTGTAACCACTATAAACAAGATATCAGACCAGACCAACCTCTTATCCCTCAATGCTGCCATTGAGGCTGAAAAAGCTGGTGAATATGGCAAGGGATTTTCTGTAGTTGCAAGAGAGATCACCCGTCTTTCTGACCAGACAGCAATAGCCACAAAGGACATAGAGTATATGGTGAAGGAGATGCAGTCATCTGTGTCTTCAGGGGTAATGGAGATGGATAAATTCACAGAGGGTGTAAGAAGGGGTGTTGAGTATATAGACAAGATAGGTGGGCAACTAAGTACTATTATTGACCGTGTTAAAGCCCTTGGCCCCCAGTTTGAGGTTGTAAACAACAGTATGAGGATGCAGGTGGAGGGTGCACAACAGATAAGCGAGGCCATGGGTCAACTATCCATTACAGCGGAACAGACAAAGGAATCTCTCACAGAGTATAAACGTGTAACAGAAAAGCTCAATAACGCTGTAACTATATTACAGCAAGAGGTCTCAAAATTTAAGATATCCTGAGGCTTTTATGAAAAGGTATTTTTATAGATTAAAGATACTCCACAAACTCATGATAAGCAGCTTTATGTTTGCCCTTCCCATATTCATCCTCCTGTTTTATATGGTGTCTGGTTTCAACGAAAGAATAAGGTCTACACGCCTTGAGATATGGGGATGTGAGGTTTTGAAGCCCCTTGAGAATCTATCTGAGGAGCTATATTTTCATCAATTCCTCACCCGTATTTATCTAAAAGGTGATAAAGAAGTCAATGATAGTATCTTACAGACTGAGAAAAAGATAGATGAAACCTTTTCAAGACTCATAAAAGATATAGGTAAATATGAAAAGGCACTAAAGATCGATGAAGAAAATCTTAAGAAAAGTGCCCTTGAGCAGAATTATCCCCCAGTCTTATACAATAACTGGAAGACACTTGTATCCACATGGAAAGACAAAACAGTGGAGGTTAATGACCAGGAACACAGCGAATTGATACAATCTTTACAGACACTTATAAGGCGTATTGGAGATACATCCAATGTAGTCCTTGATACTGACCTTGATACATACTATCTCATCGATGCCTCTATATTAAAGTTATCAAAATCCAAACAGCGGATAGGGGAGTTTGTGCTTTTCAGTGAAGAGATAAGAAATAAAAAAAGATTAGCCCCAAAAGACAATGCCTTTATCCTTGGATTTATAACAAGGATCGAGGATGACCTTGAGCATATCAGGGAGGGCATCGTGACATCTATAAAAGAGGACGAGAACTATTACGGTGAAAACCCTACTCTGAAAACAAATGTAATGCCCGCATTCTCCCAGTATCAATCTACTGTTAATTCCCTTAGCTTTTTGCTTAAAATGTTTATCGATGACCCCTCTGCAAATATATCAAATGACGAGATCCGGGAAAAAAGTAGGGAACTTGCCCTATTAGCCTCAAATCTGCAGAATAACTCATTAACAGAGTTACAATTTATGCTCAAAAAAAGATTAGATCGATATGATACCAAGAGGTTGATTGCCCTGTCACTTAGTATATTATCTATAATATTTGCAGTAATTGTGGTTTTTTTAATAAACATTGACATTACAAGACCATTGGAAAAGGTTATGAATATTGCAGGAGACATTGCATCTGGCAATATCCAGAAGGCAATGGAACAGATAGAGTCTATAAAAAATATGGATTCTCCTGGTGAAGGCGAGGACAAGACTGTCCGTGATGAGTCAGTCCTACTTATCAGGTCCATAAAGACAATGGCATCAAACATCGTCTCCCTTTTAAATCAGATCGGAAGGTCAGGGAGACAGGTTACAGACGCATCAAATAAGATAGCCACGTCTTCAGAGAATCTCGAGTCTGCAGTGTCTGAACAGGCCTCTTCTATAAACGAGGTGAGTGCAACAAGTAGGGAGATAAAGGCTACATCCCAGGAGTTTGCCAAGACTATGGGTAAGGTAGCAGAGATGGCATCAAAGGCAGCGGAACTCTCCAAGGGGAGCATGAGAAGTCTGACAAACATAAACGACACCATGAAAGACCTCTATAGACATATATCTGAGAGCTCTGAGAAGATGAGGATTGTTGATGAAAAGATGGAGGATGTAGCCCAGATAATTATAACCATTACAAAGATCGCTAACCAGATAAATCTCCTGTCCCTCAACGCTGCCATTGAGGCTGAAAAAGCAGGTGAATACGGGATCGGCTTTTCAGTGGTTGCCAGAGAGATAAGGCGCCTTGCAGACCAGACAGCCCTTGCTGCCATTGATATAGAGACCATGATTAATGAGACCCAAGAGGCAATGAAGGCAGGGGTTAATGCTGTTGAGGCATTTACAGAACAGACAAAGATGAGCACAGAGAAGATTGCCGAGATATCTGTTGACTTGCTTGCTGCCATAGAGCACACACAGCAGCTTGTCCCTCAGTTTGAGGTGGTAAATGAAGGTATGCAGATGCAAACTGAAAGTGCAGCACAAATAAGTACTGCCATAGAACAGGTAAACGAGACAACAAGATACACAAGGGAGCTTATGATAGAGTTTAAAAAGGTGACCCAACAGCTAAATGAGGCAATAAAAAATCTAAAGAATGAGGTCGCCCGTTTTAATATAGATACATAGGGAGCTTATGCTTTTTTTGCTTTTTGAGATAGGTAAAGAGCGTTATTGTCTTGAGGTATCGAGGATTATTGAAATAACGCCTATAGTGTTGTTTAAAAAGATCCCCCATGCACCTGAATATATCTGCGGTTTATTTAATTATCGAGGAAATATAATCCCTGTTGTTGATCTATCTATGCTGTTTACTGGCAGACCATCAAGACCTCTTTTCAGCACCAGGATTGTAGTGGTTAATTATACAGACCCTTACAATAATCAACGCATGCTCGGGCTCCTGGCTGAAAAGGCCACAGAGACCATATCCTGCAGAGATGAAGATTTTAAAACACCTGGTATAATCATAGAGTGTATAAAATATTTAGGGGATGTCACCTATGATGAGATGGGTATGATACAGAGGATCAATGTAGATCACCTCCTCCCACAGGAGATACAGAAAGTCAACTTTTATGAACTGAAGGAAAATAATGAATAATTACGATAAATTAAAAAGCTTTGTATCAGAGATAACAGGGTTTGACCCCAAGTCTACTGGCGAGAAGGCATTTGCCAATCTCATTGAATCACAGATGAAATACCATAATATAACAGATATAGGCGGTTATCTGATGTTGATTGAGTCAGAGCCTGATGAATTAGAGAGGCTTTACAATAAATTAGTTGTATGTGAGACATGGTTTTTTAGAGACAGAGGCTCATTTGATTTTTTAAAAAGATATGTGAAAAAAAATAATCCAATAAAAGGCAGTGGTGAGTGTATAAGGATCCTTTCAGCGCCATGCTCTACAGGAGAAGAGCCTTATTCTATAGCCATAACCCTCCTTGAATCAGGTATTGACCCTCATAGTTTTCAGATAGACGCAGTAGATATAAGTAAAAGTGCCATTGCCTTTGCAGAACACGGTGTTTATAAAAAGAGGTCTTTCCGTGATGAGTCAGATTATTCAAGCCTCATGGAAAGTTATTTTTTAAAGACAGAAGAGGGATGGAAGGTCCATGATAAGGTGAAAAACACTGTTAATTTTCTCGTAGACAATATGATCAACCCTAATTTTTTATTCCACCTGAAACCTTATAATATAATCTTTTGTAAAAATCTTTTTATCTACCTTACCAATGAAGCTAGAGAAAAGGTATTTGAAAATATCCACCGATTGCTCCTCCCTGACGGGGTCTTGATTGTAGGCCACTCAGAGGTCATGCTATGTATCAACAATGGCTATGCTCCCTTAGGACACCCAGGTGCATTCATATGTATGAAGAAAAAACATGATTCAACAAGACCCTCAATTAGGCAAAGGGAGAAAGGGGAAAAGAAAAAGGCTTTTATAGATAAAAAACCCAGTGGCCAGCATAAAGAAAGGATAGAACTACTTGCGCATGAACAAAAAATAGATGAATCAATCCTAATTACAGCCCAATCCCTTGCTGATAGAGGCGCGCTCAAGGAGGCATACCATCTATGCGAGGAGTTTCTCCATAACAATAAAGATAATAAAGAGGTATATTACCTCATGGGGCTTATACAGCAGGCATTAAACCATTTCCATAAGGCTGAGGCCCTTTTTATGAAGGCCCTTTATTTAGACCCTTTTTATTACGATGCCCTTGTTCATTTATATCTGCTCTATGAAAAAAAAGGCGAAATAGACAAGGCATCTGTAATGATGGGGAGGATAAGACGCATAGAAAAGTCAGATAAAAAGGGGTAAAAAAATAGAAGATATGAGTTTAGTTCAAAAACAAACCCGTTGCTGGAAGACAATAGGCATATTCGGGGATTCATCGTGCCCTGAGCTTAAGAGCCTTGTTCACTGCCGTAATTGCAGTGTCTATAATAAGGCAGGGAGAGGTCTCTTTGACAGGGATATGCCCATAGATTTCATTGAGGAGGCAACAAGAAATCTCAGCACCATCAAGGAGACTGAGATTAAGGACTATCTGTCTGTTATTATCTTTAGGGTGGAACAGGAATGGCTTGCCTTCAAGACAATTTACCTTCAGGAGACTACAAACATGAGGCCTGTGCACAGGGTACCTTTCAGGACAAATAATGTATTTATGGGTGTTTCCAATATAAACGGTGAGCTTTTGCTTTGCGTATCCCTTGCCCGTCTCCTTGAATATACCCCTGATGAGGAAAAGGCACGTCAAGATGAAAAGATATATAAGCGTATGATTGTTATAAATAAAAAAGGGGAGAGATATGTTTTTCCTGTTGATGAGGTCCTCGGCATCTATCAGATACCGATAAACCACATAGAGGAACCACCTATTACACTGACCAAGTCTCCTTCTACATTTATAGGAGGTATATTCAATCTCCAGGATAACAAGGTTGGCCTTTTAAACGAGGACAGTTTTCTTGAGGCCTTAAAAAGGAGCATTATAAGTTGATGGCAGATATGGCTGACCTCTCCATGCTTGAACTCTTTCGTATTGAGCTGGAAAACTATTCAAATCTTCTGGAATCAGGGCTTGTAGATGCTGAAAAGAGCAGTGATGTAGAGTCAATAGAGACATTGATGAGGGCTGCCCACTCCATCAAAGGCGCTGCCAGTCTATTGGGTTTAGATGTAATTGTCAAGTTAGCCCATGCTATGGAGGATGTATTATCTGCAGCAAGGCAAGGAAAATTAAGGCTTAGCTCTGATGATATAGATAAACTCCTAAAAGGGAATGATATATTCATCAACCTTTCAAAGGTTGATAGCGCATCAATTCAAGGATGGTTGGCAGAACAAGGACCCTCTATTGAGGATTTAGGTAAAATAATACGTTCTATACTGAGTCCCCCTCCTGTGGTCAAGGATGTACCTGAACAACCCCCTGTTATTAAAGAAAAAGAGATTTCTAAACCACCAGATGTCCATGAGATAGCGCCAAAACAATCTGATATCCCTGTTAAAAAAGATGAGACCCTAAAGGCTAAACCATCTGAAAAAGAGGATGAGAGTTTTGTAAGGGTGGTATCTGAAAGTCTTAACCGTCTTATGGGTTTTGCAGGGGAGTGTCTTGTTCAGGCAAAATCAGCAAAGCCTTTTTCTGTGTCCCTCCTCAAGATGAAAGACTATTTTATGGATGTATACAGTAATCTGGAGAATATATATTACTATACAAAGGGAAAGGACATACCAAGGGAGATCCAGGAGAGGTTTGGTGAATCACTAAAACACCTTGATTCTCTTCTTGAGTTGATTTCAGGGCATATTGTGGATTTTGAGCTTTTCTCCAGGAATCTTGAACATCTTGCAGATAAACTATATGGAGAGGCCATTGCAATAAGGATGAGGCCTTTTTCTGATGGGCTTTATGGTTTCCCCCGTATGGTCCGTGACCTGGCAAAGGTACTGGGGAAAAAGGTAGACTTCCAGATTATTGGCGAGACAACCAAGATAGACAGGGATATACTTGAGAAGATGGAGTCACCCCTTACACACCTACTGCGTAATGCATTAGACCACGGTATAGAAACCCCTGAGGAGAGACTGGCAGCAGGTAAAAAAGAACAAGGATTACTAATACTTGAGGCACGTCACAGTTCAGGTATGCTCCATATAACAGTATCAGACGATGGAAGGGGTATTGATATAGAGAAACTAAGGTCAAAGATAGTAGAAAAGGGTCACTGCGCCCCTGATATAGCCCGTGACTTAACAGATGAAGAGCTTTTGAATTTTCTTTTTCTCCCTGGTTTTTCAACAGCAGGGGATGTGACAGAGGTCTCAGGCAGGGGGGTTGGGCTTGATGTGGTCTTAACAATGGTTCAGGGTGTGGGTGGTTCTGTGAGGGTGGAGACAAAAAAAGGCTCAGGTACCTCTTTTCATCTTCAGCTACCCTTAACCCTTTCTGTTCTAAAGACACTCCTTGTGGAGATAGGCGGCGAGACATATGCTATCCCCTTAGCCCGTATTGATTTTGTCATAGTAACAAGCCAGAATAGGTTGAAGATACTTGAAGATAAACAGTTCTATACATTTGAAAATGAAAATATTGGAATTATAGATGCCCATCAGGTTCTAAGGCTCCCTCTAATAGACAGCGATAATGAAGACATCCACATTGTTGTCATAAGTGACCGTATAAACAGATATGGCCTTGTGGTGGAGAGGTTTCTTGGTGAAAAAGAGCTTGTGGTTATCCCCCTTGATGTCCGTCTCGGAAAGGTACCTAATATAAGTGCTGGTGCTGTCCTTGAAGATGGCTCCCCTGTCCTGATCCTTGATGTGGATGACCTTGTTCGCTCAATAGATAACCTCTTGAATGTTGGCAGATTGAAAAAAGTAGGTGGCTCTAGAGGGTTAAAGGAGGCAAAGAAAAAGCACATCCTTGTTGTAGATGACTCATTGACAGTGAGGGAGGTAGAGAGAAGGCTTTTAGAAAATGCAGGATATGATGTAAAGGTGGCTGTTGATGGTGTTGATGGTTTTAATACCTTACAACTCGATAGATTCGACCTTGTTGTGTCAGATATTGATATGCCAAGGATGAATGGTATAGACCTGGTCAAGAAGATAAGGAGTGACCCGAATCTTAAAGAGATACCTATAATCATTGTATCTTATAAGGAAAGGGCAGAAGACAGGCTAAAGGGGCTTGAGGCAGGGGCAAACTATTACCTAACAAAAAGCAGTTTTCACGATGAAGGATTAATAAATGCTGTCCAAGACCTAATAGGAGCGCCTTAAAAAAAATTTTGATTATTTTCCAATAACTAAGTCATTATTATGGATATTCTAAGATGCGTATCTCTATAGTTAGTAATAGCTCAAAAACCATTGAGACAATAAAAAATATCCTCCAACCCCAACCAAAATACAAAATTATATGGGTTGCATATGATGGCAGGGAAGCGGTAGAAAAGGCAATAAAAGAAGGGCCTGAACTTATCTTGATGAGCCTTGACTTAAGTTTTATGGATGGGGTTCAGGCTACAAGGCTTATTATGAAGGAAAGGCCATGCGCAATACTTATCCTCACTGATGGTATCTCCAGGGACGCTGCAAGGATATTTGAGGCCATGGGTAATGGCGCCCTTGATGCAGTGACCATCCCGACCGTAGATGCTAACGGCAACATAAAGGGAGGGGATGAGCTATTAAATAAAATATACACCATAGAAAAGCTCATAAAAAAGGGAGATATACCAGCATCAGAGAGGTACCTAAGGCAAGACAAGGCTATAATAAAACACTATCCCCTTGTAGCAATAGGTTCATCTACAGGTGGGCCAGGTGCACTTAGTGAGATTATATCAAGATTACCAACTAAGATTGGTGCGCCTATTGTGATAGTCCAGCATGTGGATATCCAGTTTGCCGATGGTCTGATAGAATGGCTCGGTGGGAGGACAAGACTAAAGGTAACGGTGGCAGAAAAAGGTATAAAGCCTGAAAAAGATACAGTCTATGTTGCCGCAACAAATGACCATCTCATATTAGACCACGACCTTTGCTTCAAATACACAAAAGAGCCAAGGGATAATCCATACAGGCCCTCTGTGGATGAATTTTTTTACAGCCTTTTAGATAACTGGCAATGGGGTGGTGTGGCTGTGCTTCTAACAGGTATGGGTAGAGATGGGGCAAAAGGCATGTTAAAATTAAAAAAGGCAGGGTGGCATACCATAGCCCAGGATGAAAAGACCTCAATCGTATATGGTATGCCAAAGGCAGCGGTACAGATCGGTGCAGTAGATGAGATATTGCCTTTAGAAGATATTGCCCATGGAATTATAAAACACTTAAAAAGATTAAGAGATGAGAAAAGATATGAATGAAAAACAAAGACAGCCTGAAAAAGATCTAACAAGACACGGTATAAGGGTTTTTTTAGTGGATGACCAGTTGATGGTAGGGGAGACAGTGAGACGTATGCTGGCAGACGAGGATGACATCTCTTTCTTTTTCTGTCAAGACCCAAAAGCAGCCATAAAGATGGCACAGGAGGTATCACCTACAGTGATACTCCAAGACCTGGTTATGCCTGATGTAGATGGATTAACCCTTGTTAAGTTTTACAGGGTTCACCCTAAATTAAAGGATGTCCCCCTTATTGTCCTGTCAAGTAAAGAGGAGGCTATAACAAAGGCAGAGGCATTTAGGGTCGGCGCAAACGACTATCTTGTAAAGCTCCCTGACAAGATAGAGCTTATAGCAAGGATCCGTTATCATTCAAAGGGGTATATAAACCTCCTCCAGAAAAACGAGGCATATGATGCCCTTCTTAAAAGCCAGCAGGCCCTGGCCGCACAATTGGCAAGCGCAGCAGAACATGTACTGTCGCTACTCCCTGCACCGATAAAGCATGGTCCTATTATAACAGACTGGTATTATGTGCCCTCTGCTCAATTGGGTGGTGATACCTTTGGTTATCACTGGATAGACAAAGAACATTTTGCCGTATACCTCCTTGATGTCTGTGACCATGGGGTGGTCCCTGCCCTCTTGTCTGTATCTGCATTGAATGATCTAAGGACACAGACACTCCCGGATACTGATTTCAGGTCGCCTGAGAGGGTCTTGGCTGCCCTAAATGAGAAATTTCAGATGGAAAAACACAATAATCTATATTTTACCATCTGGTATGGCGTATATAATATAGCAACAAGGCGATTGAGGTATGGCTGTGCAGGTCACCCACCGGCACTTTTGATATATAGTGATGAAATTAAAGAGCTATTTACAGAAAATATGTTCATTGGTGGTATGCCTGGAGTGGATTATAGATGCAGTGAGATAGATCTCCCATTAAATTGCTCTCTCTATGTCCTCTCTGATGGATGTTATGAGATAACAAGGGGTGATGGGACAATATGGGGTCTAAACAATCTAAAGGGATTCCTATTATCAGAAAAAGGAAAACCCGATTCTGAACTCGAGGGTCTATATAGATTTGTCCACGAGATGAGTGGAAAGGAAGCGCTGGATGATGACTTTTCTATTGTTAAGATAATATTCTATTAGTTGATGCCTTTACAAAATTATAAACTGCCCTTATATTTTGACTAAATAAGCCCTTTGTTATATCTTGCAAAGGTGTATATTATTAAAAAGAGGTTTTTTTGTCATACAAAAGGAAACAATCGTTTATAGTAAGAAATAAAGGTGAAAAAGACTTAGTCCTCTCCCTCCTAAAAAGTGAAGGTGAAGACCTCAAGAGGCTCTACGAAGATGCAGATAAATTAAGGCAGAGATACATGGGAGATGAGGTATATATCAGGGGGATTATAGAGTTCTCCAATATCTGTGCCAATGATTGCCTCTATTGCGGTATAAGGGCATCCAATCACAATGTAAAAAGATACACCATGACCCCTGAAGAGATAATCAATACCGCCAAAACTATAGAATCAAAACACAGTGCCACAACTGTGGTTCTCCAGTCAGGCGAAACCCCTAGTCTGACAGACCACGAGATAGGTAAACTAATAGAGAGGATAAAGAGAGAGACTTCCCTTGCTGTTACACTATCTGTGGGCAATAGATCTGAAAAGATATACAGGTTCTGGAGGGACTGCGGTATGGACAGGTATCTATTGAGATTTGAGACAAGCGACGAGAAACTGTTTAAAAGACTGCATCCTGACTGCAGTTTTGGGGAGCGCATTGATTGCCTCTATGCCTTAAAGGAGATAGGCGTCCAGACAGGAAGTGGATTTATGATTGGCCTGCCTTCAGAAACCTTAGAGACCCTTGCAGAGAACATACTCCTGTGCAGGGACTTAGAACTCGACATGATAGGGATAGGGCCTTTTATACCCCATCCAGATACACCCCTTGGTGACCAGAAAAATGCCTATGACAGCAATAAAGAGATGTTTTTCAAGGCCCTATCAGTACTTAGGATATATAATCCTGATGCCCATATACCTGCCACAACCGCCTTTGATGCTGTCTTTCCTGAAAATGGCAGGGCCATGGCACTCAAAAGGGGTGCAAATATATATATGCCCAATTATACACCTTTGGAGTACAGAAGGGATTATATGCTCTATCCTAACAAGCCTTATGTAGATGAGTCTACTGAGTCCTGTGTAGCCCGTGTTATTTCATTGATTGAATCCTTAGGGAGAAAAATAGGGAAAGGACCAGGTCATTCTATAAAGGGTAGAGATTGAATCTCCAGTTGTGATTTTTATATGTATGGGATAAACTTTAAGACCGATAATGATTTATGAAAGGAGCAATCTATGTGGGATTATACAGACAAGGTGAGGGAGCATTTTCTCAATCCAAAGAATGTGGGTGAGATAGAAAACCCTGATGGGGTAGCTGAGGTGGGCTCTATTGCCTGCGGTGATGCCTTAAAGATAACCTTTAAACTCGATGAAAACAAAAGGATTAAAGATGCAAGATTTAAGACCTTTGGCTGTGCAAGTGCAATAGCCTCTGCATCGGCACTCACAGAGATGCTAAAGGGAAAGACCATAGAGGAGGCTATGAAGATTACCAATCAGGATATTGCAGATTATCTTGGCGGGCTGCCCCCAGAAAAGATGCACTGCTCTGTCCTTGGCCAGGAGGCCCTCAAAAAGGCCATAGACAGCTATCTTGGTATGAAAGAAAAGACAACAGATGAGGAGATAATCTGTGAATGTTTTGGGGTAACAGATAAAGAGATAGAGCGGGCAATAACACAGAACCATCTCACTACAGTCGAAGAGGTTACAAATTATACAAAGGCAGGGGGTGGGTGCGGTAAATGTAGTGACAGGATAAAATCCATAATAGACAGAGTATATTCAAAAGAAGGCCAAAAGGAACAAGCCCCTGTTAAGCGGCCAAAACTTACAAATATCCAGAAGATAAAGATGATAGAGGAGGCTATTGAAAGGGAGATCAGGCCATCGCTTAAACACGATGGAGGGGACATAGAACTCATAGATGTCATAGGTAACAGGGTATTAGTGGCAACCAGGGGCGCGTGTGCATCCTGTATGGCATCACAGGCAACCCTCAAGGGATTTGTGGAGATAAAACTGAAAGAGCTTGTTTCCCCTGAATTAGTTGTAGAGGAGGTGGCGTAATGAAGACAATATATTTAGATAACAATGCAACAACAATGGTGGCACCTGAGGTCATCGATGAGATGCTCCCTTACTTTAGCGATCTCTATGGGAATCCCTCCAGTATCCACTCCTTTGGAGGTGAGGTGGCAAAAAAGATAGCAGAAGCAAGACAGAAGGTTGCATCTCTTCTAAATGCAGACCCTGATGAGATTATCTTTACAAGCTGCGGGACAGAGAGTGACAACGCTGCAATCCTATCTGCCCTATCATTAAATCCAGGTAAAAACCATATAGTCACAAGCAGGGTAGAACACCCTGCGGTAAAGGTCTTATGCGAAAGACTGGCAACCAAGGGATACCGTATCACAGAACTCCCTGTTGACAGTGATGGTTTGATTGATATAGATGCCTACAGGCGCTCCCTTACACCGGATACAGCAGTGGTAAGTATTATGTGGGCAAATAATGAAACAGGTGTAATCTTTCCTGTAGAGCATATGGCATACCTTGCCAGGGAAAGGGGTATCCTCTTCCACACAGATGCTGTCCAGGCAGCAGGTAAGATACCCATTAATATGAGAAACAACCAGATTGATATGCTATCCATCTCAGGTCATAAACTCCATGCACCAAAAGGTATAGGCATCCTCTACATAAGGAGAGGGACGAGCTTTTCACCGTTTTTAATAGGCGGTCATCAGGAAAAAGGCAGAAGAGGAGGCACAGAGAATGTGCCCAGTATAATAGGGCTTGGAAAGGCCTGCGAGCTTGCCTATCAAAATCTGGAGAATGAAAATGGTTATATCAAATCTTTAAGAGATAGACTGGAGGATGGTCTAATAAATAAAATACCAAGGTGCAAGGTAAATGGCCACAGGCAGAAAAGGCTACCCAATACCTCGAACATGAGCTTTGAATCTGTGGAAGGCGAGAGTATCCTCTTGCTTTTAGACCAATACGGCATATGTGCTTCCTCAGGTTCTGCATGCACATCAGGCTCTATCCAGCCTTCCCATGTGCTTAGGGCTATGGGTGTGCCATATACAATGATCCATGGCTCTGTGCGTTTCAGTCTTAGCAAATACAATACAGAGGAAGAGATAGATTTTGTTATAGATATCATGCCCAAGATAATCGAGAGGTTAAGACAGATGTCACCATACTGGAGTCATGAACAGACAGCATGCACTGGAGTTTAGGAGATTAATATGAAGGATTATCCAGATGACAGGCAACAATGTCTTGAAGAACTTATTAAGACAAAGCATAGAAGGTCAGAACTCCCTGGGTATATAGATAGACTAATCAGTCTCTATAATAAGGATGGTCGTTTTCATCATATCCTCCCTGAGTCTATCCCTTCAAGACAGGCAGTTGTAGATATTATAGGTAAGACACTGAGGATTATTTATCCTGGGTATTTTACATCAGAGCGCCTTGATGATGTGAACATCCAATACTATTTTGGACAGAAGGTAACAGAACTCTTTGATGCCCTATCAGAACAGATAACATTTGCAATACGCCATGATTGTTTAAGATTTAATAAACCCTGTGTCCATTGTGAGGAAAAGGGTCAGGATATAGCCCTTGAATTTATAGGTGCAATCCCTGAAATCCAGATGATGCTATCAAAGGATGTAAGGGCTGCCTATGAGGGAGACCCGGCCTCCTGTCATTTTGATGAGATTATATTCTGCTATCCTGGGCTTTATGCCATCAGTGTATACAGGGTTGCCCACTGGCTTCATACCCACGATGTGCCACTGATACCAAGGATAATGACCGAGTATGCCCATAGCTTTACTGGAATCGATATACACCCTGGCGTTGAGATAGGTGAGAGTTTCTTTATTGACCACGGTACAGGTGTGGTTATAGGCGAGACAACCATCATAGGAAACCGTGTCCGAATCTATCAGGGTGTGACCCTCGGTGCCCTCTCTTTGAGCAAGGAAGAGGTGGAGTCCCTCCGTAGGAGAAAACGCCATCCCACCATAGAGGATGATGTGATTATATACGCAAATGCCACTATATTAGGAGGAAATACTGTAATAGGTGCCAGATCTGTCATTGGTGGAAACGTATGGCTCACAGAATCCATCCCCCCTGATTCAGAGGTATTCCTGAAAAAGCAGGAGTTGATTATTAAAAACAAAAGTTGAGTAGAAAACTAACTGGTAGCCAAAAATCCTGGGATAGAAAGTAGGCTTTTAGGGCTTTTTCAGAAGGTCTCTATACAAAGATAAATTGTAAAAGGGTTATTTAGGCCAGTTTTTACCTGGCTTTGCCCAGTCATATTCGTCAAAGGTCCCTACCTGATAGTCGTATGTAGCCTCAAGTGTCAAAAACTCCTCATCACCAATTAGGTCAACCCCATCCCAGTAAGTCTGTTTTTTGTTAGGGTCAAAACCCATACCCAATTCAAGTCTGTCAGGTATATCATCCCCATCCCTGTCCTCGCTCTCTTTCCATCCATCAGGCCAGAATGTAAGGAAATTATTAAAATGGGTAAACTCATGCATGATGGCAACGGCAAATGTATCAATATATGTATAGGGAAAGTAATTCCTCTCAGTCAGTGTTGATGCTTTAGAACGTTTAACCGCAGGTAATTGCACAAAAAAAGTGCCTGAATCCCATGTATTAGTCTCCAGGTTACAGACATTGACGGTTTTGTATCCAGAATAATAGGGATTATATTGGCCGATAACACCCTTTTGGAGGCATGCACATTTATCCATGGGGATCCCTGCGCAGTGATATTCAATTCTCACGTTCTGTCCAAAGGGCCTTGCTGCCGGGGTCTGTCTCCAATAATAAAACCAGTTAGGATATTTACCCTCTGGATTATTCTTTGCGTCTCTGGGATAAAAGAACTGAACCTCTCTTGTCTCCTCTATCTTGCATGAATCAACATTCAGCGCTGCCCTTATCTTTTTCCTGCCGAATTCTCTATAGTCATTTGGCAACCCCTTGTAGGTTACTGTCAGTTTTCTCCCTTTTTGGGTATTAGGGATAATAGTTCTGTTAGAGCCTTCTATCTCAGGTATTGTCCACTCCACTGAATCGGCATAGTGTTCTGGGATTGTTTTAGCCTCGAGTTCTAATGTAAGTTTATTGGAATGTTCATCCAAGAGATATTCATCACTGAAGACATATCTGCCTTTTTCCTCTGGGCTTACAATTTTAAGCTCTATGGATTTCCTATCCTTACATACATCGGTCTTTTCATCTTTGATTTTAAGATATAGGGTTATTGTGGAACCAGGACGGCAACCAGGTGTGGATTTCTCTTTACTGCCTATATCCTTGTTTAATGATATGGCACCTCCTTTGAATAATCTCTCAAAATCTTTTCTGTCAATCTTCCATTTGGCCCCAAAACAGCCCATCGATGCCTTTGTTACACCATCACTGCCAAGAAATACCACATTAGGTGCCCCTGCCTCAATCTCAACAAGGCCGTCTTCACCGGTATTTGCGCTCACCACTCTGGAATGGAACTGAGGGTAGTATTCTCCTTTATCTACTTCATATCGTAAAAAATTAGCCCAGCCAGTGCATATTGCTGGAGAACCTGAACTCCAACGGATACATTTTTTCCCTGCAAGATTTGAGACCTTGATCTCCTTTGAAATCGTTTCAATCTCATAATCCCTTTCATTATCAAATCTTCCTTTTTTAGGATTATAGGTATGGATAACCATGAGGTTTCCCACAAATTCTTCCTTGATTGTATATCTCAGATCTGTTTTTACCTCATCGTTATACCACATTTCCTTTTCCCCACCCTCTACTAAAATATGACCCTCGAGGGGCAAGGCCTCAATGACCTGTGGTTTCTCCTCATCTTCATCTGATGAGATACTGCCTAACATATTTTTTAATTGATGGAACTGTCTATTTATTATGTCTCTGCGTCGTTCCATCTCTTTTTCTGGCGTCTCAGCAGGCTTAACAGCAATCCCTTGCATACCAGTTAGATTACCTGTTTTTTTATTGGCATCATCAAGGAGCTTTATGGCCTCTTGATTGATTTCTTTGAGTTTGTTTAAATCCTGGATGCCCTGTAACTGTTGTTCAAGTTGCCTTGCCCTTTTCTCAATATCCCCTTGAGACTGGGCATCTGTTAAAAAACAGAATAAAGAGCAGATTATAAACCCGATTTTTAGTGCCTTTAAAAAGGTCTTGATTATCAGGGCATATCCTTTTGACCTATTATGATTTTGCTTTAAGAAAAATCTATTAGCCTTAAGATACATCTGTATCGTCTCCTTGAAAATATCTTCATTATCTGTGGTAGAAAAAATTATACTCCATTCATTTTAAAATACTCTCAAGTGCTGAATTAATCTCAGGAAATTGGAATAAAAACCCCTTTTCAAGAAGGCGCTTTGGTATGACCTTCTGACCCTTAAGTATTACAGACCCAAATTCTCCAAGGACGAGTTTTACCATGAAGCCTGGCGCTGGCACAAATGATGGACGATTAAGGACTCTACCTATAGCCTTAGCAAGGTCCCTGTTCCTTACAGGGTTGGGGGAGCATATATTTACAGACCCTGTAATCTCATGATGTTTAATGAGAAATATAAAGGCCTCTGAGAGGTCTTTTATATGAACCCATGAAAACCACTGTCTACCGCTACCTATAGGGCCTCCTATGAATCTTTTAAAGAGAGGTACCATCTGGCCTAAGGCACCTCCTCTTTCACCGAGGACTATGCCAAATCTTGTGATTACCACACGAGTACCCTTATCCTGGGCTTTTTTAGCCTCAGCCTCCCACTCTGCTGCCACACTTGCCAAAAAATCACTCCCTGGAGGTGATTCCTCTGTAAACTCCTCATCACCATGAAAACCATAGTATCCTACAGCAGATGCGCTAAAAAGATGAAACTCTTTATCTTTAAATTGTGGTATAGCCTCCACAATATTTCTCGTTGTAAACACCCTGCTATCCCTTATTGTCTTTTTGTATTCCTCTGACCATTTACTGAAGATAGATGCCCCGGCAAGGTTTATCACACCATTATAGTCTTTTACTGCCTCCTGCCATTGACCTTTTTCTGTGGGGTCACCTTCGAGGTATGATAGGCCTGCCTTTTGCTTCTGTGGTGATTTAAGGGAACGTGTCAGGATAGTTACCTCATGTCCTTCTTGAATTAGACGGCTAGACAACTCCCTCCCCACAAATCCTGTCCCTCCTGTAATTAATAGCTTCATCTTTAAACCCCTTTATTTTTTGTCTAAGGATATACAAACAATTTGAAAAAAACAAGGTGATTGTTTATGGAATCTATTGTAATGGGTCGGCTATAGGGGGGTATTGTAGGATAAGACGTCAGACTCGGCAGCGGTAGAGATGTTTTACTCTAAGAGACTGAGGGATTATATTGTTGTATCTATGCTCTGAGAAATGCATAGTTTTATGTTGTGGCCTAAGGAATAACTTTATGCCCCAAATAATTTCTAACAATGCCTGTTTCCTATAAATTCACTATGAAGACCTGCTTTTGTTGCAGCTTTAAATTGCCTTCTATCAGAGGTTATAAACAGATCTGCCTTCCATTCAAGGGCGCATGCAACATGCAAAGAGTCTAATGTCCTTAAGACATTACCCTCCAAAAGTTTAATTGCTAAAGAAACAACTGAAGGGGTTATCTGTAAAACAGTTGCATCTCTGACATCTTCAACTAACTGTCTCTTAATTGTCCTGTAACCTTCTTTAGTCAAAACACGTTCCCTCAAAAGTCTGTTTAGACCAGAGGTTATTTCAGGGACTAAAATAATACAGAAAGCTAACTCTGAAGCATTCTTTAAAAAGGTTTCAAGCTCCTCACTGCCTGCCTCCTGTATATATCTTTTTGCTAATGCTGAAGAATCAATAGCTATTTTCATCAACTGACTCGCGTTCTTCTAAAATAGTGGAAGATAAATCTCTACCGGAGATCCTAAAACGAACCAAAGATTGTTTCCATGAGGGCTGCTGTTGTGATTTCTCAGAGAAAGGGGCTATTTCCGCAACTGGTTTTCCCCTTCTGAGAACAATAAGCGTCTCCCCATGCTCTACCTCTGTAATAAAATCTGATGCCCTTTTCCTAAAATCTGTAATGGCAATAGTCTTCATTGTATCACCTTTTAATTACCATATCTTTTCGAGATGATCTCATAGATGCACTCAAAATAAATAGACCTTTTTAAAAAGTCTAAAACTGTACATTTAATTGTACATTATCAATACAATTTGTCAAGTTTAACCCAGTGGAACTAAAATAAAATGACTAATTTGTAACTATGGATCTTTGTAGCCTCTATTTTATTTCGCCACCACCAGGGGAAAATCCATACCCCTTGAGTCCACAACAGGGAATTGAGATTCCTGTTTATATCTTTTGGTTATGTCTGGAAGTCTTTCTTCCACATATCCCATGAGCTTTCTCACAGTAACTGTCTCTGTGCCTCCTGATGCCTTGCCCTTTAATCCCTCAAGAATAGTATAGGTAAATACACCATGTCCTAAATCTTTCACCTCTGAGGCAAACTGGTCTTTTGTGGATGCTGCTATGACATGCACACCTGTAGACCTTGAAAGCTGTGAAAGGGCTTTTCTGTCTTCAAAACCTCTAAATGCCACAAGCACAGCACCTGATTTACAGGCATCAATTAGAACCACTATTTTCTGTGCCTTGATATTTTTTATCAGTCCTGCAAATTCATCAGATGATATCCCCTTTGATTTCACATCCTCTTCCCTTTCAGGAT
>JAOAHW010000027.1 GCA_026415015.1 Syntrophorhabdaceae bacterium | reverse complement strand
AGATGTGTATAAGAGACAGTACTACTGCCACGGCCCATCTTTTTCATCTGCTGTTATGAAGTCATCTATGATAGGGGCTATAAGTGTTGTTATTTACGGTATCACAGCAAGGTTTGTGTTCATCCCTTTTGGTATGTGGTTAGGGACCATAATATCTTTAGGGGTATCATACTTATTTGCATTTTTAATTCACAAGACTGCCATGGGAAAGATTGCTTGAGTAATATATTAAAAAACTGGAGGGCAGAGTAAATATGAAAAGGATAAGCCTTAAAAAAATCTCAAAGAAAACAGGGCTTCCACCTGGCAGTCTCGTCCATATAGGCGAACAAAAGGCAGAAAAGACAGAGATAACAGTATTCCAGTATGATGGGTCTAAGATTCATGAAAAAAAGATTAAAAATATCAGGGAATATATCCCCCTTAAGGATATACAGGCTGTCACATGGATAGATATATGTGGTGTAGATAAGGTAGATACAATAAATGACATAGGGACTCTGTTTGAACTCCATCCACTGGTTCTCGAGGATATTATGAATACAGAGCAGCGCACAAAGATTGATCTTTACGGTGAATACATATTTATTGTGATGAAGGTGCTCTCCTTTAATGAAAAAAAAGAGATTGTGTCAGAACAGATAAGTCTTATTTTAGGAGAAGATTACCTTATCTCTTTTCAAGAAAAGGAATTGAACCTCTTTAAACCATTAAAAGAGAGGCTCAAAAGCAAGGACTGTTATCTGAAAAACATAAGCGCTGATTATATTGCATACTCCCTTATCGATGCCATTGTAGACAGCTATTTCACAATCCTGGAACAATTAGGTGAGGAGATAAGTATTGTTGAAAATGAGGTCGTAACAGACCCAGGGCCTATGTCTCTCAATAAGATACACAACCTTAAAAGGGAGACCTTATTTTTGAGGAAATCAGTCTGGCCTCTACGGGATGTGGTATACAACCTTGAAAAAGAGGAATCAGCATTGATAAGAAAGACCACCATAGTATATCTAAGGGATGTGTATGACCACACAATAAGGATAATAGAACATATAGAAATGATAAGAGACATGCTAACAGGTCTCCTCGATGTCTATCTCTCAAGTGTAAGTATAAAAATGAACAATATAATGAAGGTCTTGACCATCATAGCTACCATATTCATGCCCCTTACCTTCATGGCAGGGGTATATGGCATGAACTTTAAATATATGCCAGAGCTTGAATATCCCTTAGGCTATCCCATTGTCTTGATTGCCATGGGTGTTGTAGGTGGTTCTATGGTACTGTATTTCAAGCTAAAAAAATGGTTCTAATCATACTTTGATAAGATTATACATCCTCTCGCCAAGACCCATCCTCTCTCCATGTTCAAGCTGGGTCCTCCATTCAATTGATGGATATAAGGCCCTCCACTTATCCTCACCCTTTTTTAGGATAGTTTTTATGGCTGTATTGGGAAGGGATTCCTCATTATTCACAAGGTCACATGCTGCAGCATCAATAGATACTGGGTCTATGGATGCAAGGATGCCTATGTCCCGAACTATGGGCGCATCATTGTTGGGATAGCAGTCACAGGCAGGGCTTATCTGCATGAGGAAGCTGATAAATATTGCCCTCTTTTCCTTTCCCTTCAATGCACCAGCAGCATATTCCACCATCTTCTTCTGAAAGATATCAGGTGATTCATTCCACTGTATCTCTATGGCCTTATAGGGGCATATTATTATACACTCGCCACAGCCTATACATATCTCAGGGTCTATGGATGCCTTTTTTTCATTAACAGATATGGCACGGACAGAGCAGTATCCTGTACATAAACCACATCCCTTACAGATGTCAGGGTTCACCTTTGGGGCCACTGTGCTATGCTGGATGAGCTTGCCCTCCCTTGATGAACAACCCATACCAAGGTTTTTAAGGGCACCGCCAAAACCTGAAAGCTCATGGGCCTTAAAATGGGTTATAACTACAAGGCTATCTGCATTTACTATCTCAGATGCAATGCTCACCTCTTTTAAAACCTCTCCATCCACCTGCATTTTTATCCCGCTTGCACCCCTCAACCCATCTGCTATGACAATGGGACATCCAACAGAGGCATAATCAAAACCATTATATATGGCAGTATTCATATGGTTTATGGCATCGCTACGGGAGCCTGAATAGAGTGTATTTGTATCTGTGAGAAACGGTCTACCCCCTATTTTTTTTACATAATCCACTATACTCCTTATAAAGACAGGCCTCAGATATGCTGTATTGCCCTTTTCTCCAAAATGTAGCTTTATTGCCACAAGGTCTGTCTTTTTAATCCTGTCTTTGGCCTTTATCCTATCTAATAAGTCCTCAACCTTATCAAGGAGGCTCCTTTTAGGGTTTGTCCTCAGGTCTGTAAAGTATACCCTCGACATATGATCTCTCCTTTTTTATTTAATTTATGGAAAAATTATGTTAGAAGAAATGGAATTTGTCAACAAAAAGGAGGCATTGGGATGTTAAATCTTTCTGAAAAACACAGCATGATCCGTATGATAGCAGAGAAAATAGCAAAAGAAAGGGTTGCGCCCAGGGCAAAGGAGATAGATGTAACAGGTGCATTCCCCTGGGACCTTGTGGATATATACAAAAAACATGGTTTTCTCTACCTTATGTTACCAGAGAGACTTGGTGGGCTTGACGGCGATATAACCTCTCTCTGTCTTGTTATAGAGGAACTTGCAAAGATATCAGGTGCATCGTCTCTTATACCCCTTGCCCATAATGTGGGCCTTATGCCTGTTATGGTGGCTGCCAAGAAGGAACCGAAGGACTCTATCTACAATAAGATCATAGAGCCAGATAGGCTCTACATATTTGCCTTTGCCCTCACGGAACCTGATGCAGGTTCTGATGCATCCCATATGAGGACTACAGCCACAAAAGATGGAGAATATTATTATCTCAATGGTAAGAAATCCATGATTACAAATGGTGCAAATGCCCAGTTTTTCAGTGTTTTTGCCACAACAAACCCGAAATTAAGGACACAGGGTATATCCGCTTTCTATGTGGAGAGGGATTATCCAGGTGTAATAATAGGGAAGAGTGAAGACAAGATGGGTATGAGGGGCTCAGATATAACAGAGGTCATATTTGACAATGTTAGACTTACAAAGGAAAACCTTTTAGGGAAAGAAGGTCAGGGCTGGGATATTGCCATGTCTACCCTCAACCTCTCAAGACCTGCTGTTGGTGCACAGGCAGTAGGCATTGCCCAGGGTGCACTGGATTTTGCTGTGGAATATGCATGGAAGAGGGTCCAGTTCGGTCAGAAACTTGCAGATTTTGAAGGTATCCAGTTTATGGTGGCGGATATGGCAACAGGTGTCGAGGCGGCCCGTGCCCTTGTATATGATGCAGCACACCTTTTGGATATGAAGGTATATGAAAGAGATAAGATGAGTGCTATCGGTGTGGATAAGATGTCTGCCATGGCAAAGGTCTACTCTGCAGATGTGGCCATGAAGGTTACAACTGATGCTGTCCAGATACTCGGTGGCTATGGTTATACAAAAGAGTATCCTGTAGAGAGGATGATGAGGGATGCCAAGGCAACCCAGATATACGAAGGGACAAACCAGATACAGAGAATTGTCATAGCAAGGGATATATTCAGGAAGTTTATGCCTTAGTATCTCTTAAATAGATGGCAAGGCTGAAAAATATTGGCCTTATCTATATAATAAAGAGGCTTTACAAGAAATACCAGAGGGACAATGCAAATATCATTGTCTCCTCTATATCCTTCTATATACTCCTTACTTTTATCCCCTTTACCCTCCTGTCTATTTACATACTTGGTTATGTAATAGATATGAGCCACCCTTCTATTCAGATTGAAAGGTTTATAAAAAACATAGTCCCTGACCCATACAATACAATAATAATACAGAGGGTCATAAAGGAATTGAATATCATCTCTATGTCTAAAAAACTCTCAGGCCCACTGGGTATCTTATTCCTATTTCTATTTACCATGAAATTATTCTCTGTCATGAGGCCAGCATTTCTTATTATATTCGGTAAGGACCCTGAGGGCTTCTTAAAAGGTAAGGGAAAGGAATTATTACTCACGATAGTATTTTCCATAGCACAGGCCATCATGTTTTTTAGTTTTATTTTCACTGTTATCATACAATCAAAGATGACAAAGATACTACCTGGGTTTGTTTCAAAAACGCCTTTTATCATACTATTCTCCCTTATTGATATGTCAATCACGTTCTTTATGCTCTCTCTCCTCTATTTTTTTCTGTCACCAAGAAAAAAGAAGAGTATCCTTATAATCTCTACTCTGATAGGGACAGTATTGTGGCATATAGGGAAGTTTCTATTTAAATATTACATCCTTCATGTCATGAGGTTTACTGCCCTACTTGGGACTTATGGTATCTTTGTGGCATTCCTTTTCTGGATATATTTTTCTGTCTTTGTCTTTATTGTATGCGCAGAGCTACAGGCAGTCCTAATGAATATACCTACTCGTGGGCAAGCGCCCAGTTCATCCCCATCCCCAGCGAGACCTTAAGGGGGACAAGGAGATCCACAGCGCCCTCCATCTCCTGTTTTACAATCCTCTCCATTATATCTACCTCGTCCTCTTTTACCTCAAGAACCAGCTCATCATGGATCTGCATGATAAGCCTTGAGGAGAGATTGTCTTTCTTTATCCTCTTGAAGATCTTTACCATAGCTATCTTTATTATATCTGCTGCCGTGCCCTGGATGGGTGTATTCATGGCAGCCCTCTCACCAATCTGTCTTATATTCGTATCAGGATTATTGAGTTCAGGCATGTATCTGATCCTGCCAAAAAGGGTCCTCACAAAACCGTTTTTCCTTGCCTCATCTATTACCCTATCCATATACTCCTTGACGTACCTGTATCTTGCAAGATAGGCATCTATATAATCCTGGGCCTCCCTTGGGGATATACCGAGTTCCTTTGACAGACCATATCCGCTCATCCCGTATATTATGCCAAAGTTTATCACCTTAGCAGTCCTTCTCATCTCAGGGGTCACTGACTCAGGGGTCACACCAAAGACCTCCACAGCCACCTTTGTATGCACATCCTCGTCCTTGAGGAATGTATCAATGAGCATAGGGTCTTTTGATATGTGGGCAAGGACCCTGAGTTCTATCTGTGAATAGTCCGATGAGAGGAGCACATAACCATCTGCAGGGATAAAGGCCTCTCTTATCCTCTTGCCCTCTTCTCCCCTTATGGGTATATTCTGGAGATTGGGGTCACTACTACTTAACCTCCCTGTGGCCACTACCATCTGATTAAAAGATGCATGGATCCTCCCTGTAACAGGATTTATAAGTGATGGCAATACATCTATATATGTGCTTTTTAGCTTGCTAAGTGTCCTGTATTCAAGGATCTTAGAGGGCATGGGGTGAAAGGCAGATAAGATCTCAAGGACCTCTGTATCTGTTGAATAGCCTGTCTTTGTCTTTTTCTGGGGTGGAAGTTTTAGTACATCAAACAATATCTTTGATAACTGCTGGGGTGAGTTTATATTGAATGGTTCCCCTGAGAGACTGTATATGTCTTTAACAATACCATTTATACGTTTATCAAAGGCCTTGGATAGCTCATTGAGCATCCTTCTGTCTACCCTTACCCCATAGAACTCCATCTCAGCCAAGACCTCCACAAGGGGCATCTCTATGTTATAGAAGAGGTTGGTAAGGCCTAATTCCTCCATCTTCCTCTCCATAGCCTTTTTTAATTCAGGCAGGCATGATGCAGTAGCACGGCCATGGCACAGGTATTCATCTGATATTGTAGTTAGACTATAGTCTTTTCTCATGGGGTTTATGAGGTATGCGGCGAGCATGGTATCGAAAAATCTCTTTAGTGGATATCCAGTAGAGTTTTTAGTCCAGCCTGAAAATATGAGATAGCCTATAAAGGCCTTGAGATTATGAATTACTATCTCTTCAGCAGAATCTATGATACTTAAGAGTTCATCCTTTGAAGATGATGAGTATACACCCATACCATCAGAGACATGAAATCTCTCTATATCAATATCCACAGGCATCCGACCCCTATATTCAAGGTCTATACCAATGGTCTTTCTACTGAGCTCTGAAAGGGTTATCCCTTTATCCTTTATGTCATGGGATGGGTCTTTTTTTAGTTCATTATAAAAGGTTGTAAACTCCAGTTCTCTATATATCTCTCTTAGGTCATCGGTGTCCTCATCCTTTGATTTAAACTGGTCTACGTCTATATCAATAGGACAGTCTATCTTTATGGTGGCAAGGGCCTTACTCATATAGGCATTGTCTCTACCTGCAATAAGTTTTTCACGGATAGACTGTCTTTTTATTTTTTCGATGTTGCTGTATATCTCCTCGATAGGGCCGAATTCCTGGATGAGTTGCCTTGCTGTCTTTTCTCCTATACCTGTCACCCCTGGTATGTTATCAGAGGAATCACCACAAAGGGCCAGAAAGTCTGGCATAAGGGACGGGGTAACACCAAACTTATCCACCACCTCTTTTGCACTGAAAAGGATGTTTTTCATTGTATCAAATATATAGACCCTGTCCGAGACAAGCTGCATCATGTCCTTATCGCTTGTAATAATGTGGATTGATTTCTCACTATTCTCCATCTTCTTTACAAATGTGCCTATTATGTCATCTGCCTCATAACCTTCCTGTTCAAGTATAGGAAACCCCATAGCCTGGACAATCCTCTTTACATAGGGTATCTGGATTGACAGGTTATCAGGCATGGGCTGCCTCTGTGCCTTATAATCTCTGAATATCTCCTCTCTGAAAGATGGTGTCTTTGAGTCGAATACTATGGCAAGGATATCAGGGGTATGGGTCTTGATTAGTTTCTTTAACATCCCCAAAAATGCATAAATTGCATTGGTGGGTAGGCCCTTTGAATTGGACAGATGGGGCGTGGCATAAAATGCCCTGTAGAGATAAGAGTGTCCATCTACAAGGAATATCCTTTCCTGTTTTTTTATATCATGTTCTCTTGACTGATTTTTTAAATCCTCTTTATTAATAATGCCAACCCCTCAAAAAGAGTTTTAAAAAAACTATCCTGATAAATCCCTCTTATTCTCTTCTCTTTTTTGTTCATACATACATTTGTCTGCATGGGCCATAAGTTGATCAAGCGTTACATGGACTTCAGGTTTATATTGGGCAACCCCTATACTTAAAGAGAGTCGATATTTTCTGCCTTTAGAATTGTTGTGAACATCAAGGGTATTATGTAAACGTTTTGTCAGTATAACCTCTGACTCTTCTGTTGTCTCTAATGCAAGGACAGCAAATTCATCCCCTCCTATGCGTGCTATTATATCCGATTCCCTGAATACCTCTTGAAGTATTTTTGATATATCTTTTAAGGCTCTATCCCCCTCTTGGTGACCTAAAGTGTCATTTATCTCCTTCATCTTGTTAAGGTCAATATAAAAAAGCATCATTGCCTTTTTTTTCCTCTCTACAACCTTTAGCTGCTGTTCTGCAAGGGTAAAAAATCCCCTTCTGTTATATAAGCCTGTGAGTTCATCTGTTAAAGACATGGAGCGCAGTTGTTCCTCCATCATCTTTCTTTCAGTTATATCTCGCGTAACACTAATCATATGAGGAATGTTATTTATGTTTAGAATGCTTGCTGATACCATACCAGGAAAGGATCTGCCGTCTTTTCTCTGCAAGATGGCCTCAAAATTATTGATATAACCCTTTTGCTTAAGCTCGGTTACAAATGCCTCACGGTCATGAGGGGTTCTCCAGATTTTCAATTCCAGACTTGTTTTTCCAACAACCTCTTCGCGGGTAAAACCTGAAGCCTTAATAAACCCATCATTAACATATACAATCATACCATCGCTTATACGGCTTATCATTGCTGCATCTGGGCTTGTATTAAAGATGGTCTCCATCTGTTCTTTTGCTACTCTCATATCTGCATTCAAACGTTGGTTTATCATCATAATCAAGACATATGTCCATAGGATGCTGCAGACAAGGGCATCTATGTATGTAACTACATTCAAAAGAGTTAATTCATAAGGGTAGACATTAGCAGGATTTTTTAACTGTAAGATTGTGCGTAATACAAAAAAGGAGCCATGCAGAAGAAAAAATATCCCGCTAAAATTTGCAGAGGCTATTACAGAGTGGGGTCGCCAGAAGAAAAGTGCATGGGCAGTTAAAAAAGAAATAACTGCAAGGGTGGCGCTAATGATAGGCCCCCTTATCCAGATATTATCATCTATCAGTAAAAAATAGAGAAATATTGACAAGAAAGCTGCATAGATGGAGAAGATAAACCAGTAATCTACTTTTCTGTCAAAAAAACGGATAATGCCGATATAAAGAAAGACAACCCCT
>JAOAHW010000129.1 GCA_026415015.1 Syntrophorhabdaceae bacterium | reverse complement strand
GGCAGACAGGCGCCCGTTTCTGTTCAAGGGCGTGCTGCATGTATACAGCCAAACATGCAAGTATAATAAAAGACAGGATAAAAGACGCCCAGATATACATATCCTATATAGATGTGAGGGCATACGGCAAGGGCTATGAAGAGTTTTACAAAAATACACAGGATGTCGGGACATTCTATATAAGGGGTATCCCTGGTGAGGTAGTTAAGAGCCAAGAAGGCCTCCTTGTTAGGGTTGAGGATATGTTGAGCGCTGAGTTAAAGGAGATAGAGACAGATATTGTTATACTGGCAACAGGGGTAAGGCCACACAAAGGCACTGAAGAGTTATGCAAGCTAATGTCTCTGGATAGAGATGAATATGGGTTTATAAAGGTCAATGCCATTGAACCCTCCAAGACAAACATAGAAGGCATATTTGTCTGTGGTATGGCATCAGGGCCAAAGGACATAGCAGATACAGTGGCATCAGCCGGTGAGGCCTGTGCAAGGTGTATGGAATATATAAAACATTGAAAAGCAAAAGGTGAAAGGTGAGGATCGGGATATTTATCTGTCATTGTGGGCATAACATAAAGTCTACAGTGGATATAGAGGGATTGAAGGGGCATTTTAGAGAAATGGTGAATATAGCCTGCGTGGAGGACTATCCCTTTATGTGTTCTGAGCCTGGTCAGGCACTTATTAAAAGCAGTATTGAGAGACTTGGTCTTGATAGGGTGATTATTGCAGCATGCACAAAGACACTCCATCAGGATATGTTCAAAAACCTTGTGAGAGATGCGGGACTAAACCCTTTTCTATTAAGAAGGGTAAGCATAAGGGAGCACTGTTCATGGACAGGAGAAGATAAAGACAAAAATACCAAGAAGGCCATGAGATTGATAAGGGCAGGTATATATTCTTCTGCCCACTATGAACCCCTTGAAGAAAAACAGGTAGAGGTGAATAAATCTGCCCTTATCTTAGGCGGTGGCATATCAGGGATGAGTGCAGCGGCATTTCTTGCAAGGGCAGGCATGGACGTCTATCTCGTGGAGAAAGAGGATGAACTGGGTGGTCATGTAAGGCGTGTTGGGGATGTATGGCCAATCAGGGAGAGAGGCAGGGATATTATAGAGGGTATGGTGAAGGAGCTAAAGACCCTTGATAATGTCCACATATTCACATCATCAAGGCTTGTCTCCTTTGGGGGCTCATTCGGTAACTATGAGGCTGTCATCAAAACAAAGGATGGGGAGATAAGCATTACAGCAGGTGGTGTGATTGTAGCCATAGGATTTACAGCCTTTGACCCCTCAGTAAAACCTGAACTCCAGTATGGTGTTGACAAGAGGGTAGTGACAACCCTTGAATTTGAAGAGAATATGGATGACCTGCCATTAAAGGAGGGTTCAAGGGTGGCAATCCTCCACTGTATCGGTTCAAGGGATGATACGATAGGCAGGCCATACTGTTCAAGGATATGTTGCATAAATGCCATAAAGACAGGTGAAAAAATCAAAAACCATATCAAAGACTCTTATGTGGAGTCTTTTTACATGGATGTGAGGTCCCATCCCAGGGGAGGGGAGGAGTTCTACGAAGACACACAGGAGAAAGGTGTCCTTTTCACAAGGGCAAACATATCAGAGGTCATCCCTGAGGAGAGGGGTGTCATTTTAAGGGGTGAGGATACCCTCCTTGGTATGGCCTTTGAGAGGGAATTCGACCTTGTTATCCTCTCTGTTGGCATGTCACCTTCAAAGGATAATCACGAGATTGCCAGTTTACTGAAGATAACCCTTGATAAGGACAGGTTTTTTCTTGAGGCACACCCAAAACTCAGACCCTATGATACAGCCCTTAAAGGGATATTTATAGCAGGGACATGCTCAGGTCCAAAGGATATGGAGGAGTCCATAAATCATGGCAGGGCATCGGCAGTAAAGCTCTATGGACTTTTAAACCTCGGATATGCCTTTATTGAGCCCTTTGTGGCCTATGTAGACCCTAAGAGGTGTAGTGGTTGCAGGATGTGCGAACAGGCATGTGTGGCAAAGGCCATTAAGTTCGACGATAACCTCCATATTGTAAAGGTAGAGGAGGCAGCATGTATGGGTTGTGGTCTATGTAATGCCACATGCCCGTCTTCTGCTATAGCCCTTAGAGGTTACAAGGATACCATGATTGATGATGAGATAAGCGCACTCACAGAGGCAGTATAAAATAGTGGATGGTAGAGAATCTATAGTGTTCAACAAGGAGATATGGAGGCAGTATGGCTGAAAGCATAAAAAACAAAAATATAGAGATAGTAGGCTTTGCATGTTCGTATTGTTCATTCAAGGCCTCTGAGATGGCAGGAAGCCTGAGGATGAAGTATCCTGAAGGTGTAAAGCTCATAGAAGTCCCATGTTCCAGCAGGGTTGACCCTGCCTTTATCATAAAGGCATTGATAGAGGGTGCAGATGGGGTATTTGTGGCAGGATGTCACCCTGGAGACTGTCATTTCATAAAGGGTAACTATTATACAAGGCGAAAGATAGCGGCTCTAAAGGAGATGTTTAATGCCTTCTCTATAGATGGGAGATTAAGACTCTTCTGGGTAAGTGCCTCTGAGGCCAGGAGGTTTGTTGATAAGGTTACAGACATGTATAACAACATAAAGGAAAAGAAGAAATGAAAGGGAAAGAGCTTAAAAGCAGGGATATAGATTCCTTATTCAATGGTTTTCTAAGAGATGAGGGTAGTATTATTCTGGGTTTTAAAAAAGACACTATTACCATAGGCCATCATGTATTCAAGGGTAACATAAAAGACTTCTCTCTTATAAATCCTTTTTTTAATGCCAATGGTGCCCTTTATTTCAGGAGGCTCTTCTCAAAAGGGTCGAGACTGCTTTTTGTCTTGAGACCATGCGAGATAAGGGCTTATGTGGAGTTAATAAAGCTCACCCAGATGGAGAGGGAAGGTATGATTGCTATATCAGTAGATTGTCCTGGTACAGAATCAGTAAAAGAAACAAAAGGCATGACATCTCTACCAGAGGATATAAGAGATTATTTTAAAGAAGATACCCCAAAAAGATGGGCATGTATTAACTGCAGGGAAAAAAGAGGGGTTGTGGGTGATGGAGGTATAAGACTGGATAAAGATTTTAACATGTGGATTATCCCTTATACTGAAAAAGGGGAGGCATTAATCGCAACCTTAGAAGGCGAATGGACAGATGTGCCACAAGACATGGCAATAAAACAGGATAAAGAGCCTGAAGTATTTAAGACAGACCTGGATATGCTGAAGAAAGACCTTTCAAAGTGTATTCTATGCATGAACTGCAGGGATATGTGCCCTGTATGTTACTGTGTTGATTGTGTATTCAATACAGATGAATACCTGCCGAAAGGTGATGCACTCCTCAATAAGATTCTAAGGACAGGTGAGGTAGACTTGCCCCAAGGAAAAGAACTCTTTCACCTCATCAGGATGTATCATGTATCCCAGACCTGCGTTGGCTGCGGTGCATGTGAGGAGGCATGCCCACAGGGGATACCGCTGACCAAGTATTTCAAGGGTATATCAGAGAGGCTTCAGGGGCTATTCTCATACATGTCAGGTCGAGACTTTAATGAACCCATACCTTACACCACATTTAAAGAGGATGAGTTAAAAAATGCAGAGGATTGATAGCAATGAAATAAACGAAAGGGTCTTCGAGCTTACAGGTTACAGGCGCCAGGATTTCTCTGTATGCCTGGGCTGTAAGATCTGTGCGTCCGTGTGTACTGTTAATGACCTTGCATTGAATGTAAATCCCCAGGACATCCTCCTTTCCCTTTTTATGGGTATGGAGGTGGATAAGGGGCATCCTCTTCTCAAATACTGCACAAACTGTTATCAGTGCACAAATGCCTGCCCATGGGGTATAAGGATACCTGAGGTTATAAGGGCTGTCCGTGAAAACCAAGGTATTGAGACACTTTTCGAGAGGGTCTTTAAAGGCTCTATAAGGATATGGGGCAGGGTATATGAGCCTTATATCTTTTTAAAGACAGGGCTTTTTCTTGCAAGAGAGGGGTATCTCAAATATATGCCAAAATGGACAGAATATATGAGTTTTCATCTGCCTAAAAAAGTGAAGATAAAAACGGGGTCATAAATGGAATTTGCATATTATCCAGGCTGTTCCCTCACAGGGTCTGCTAAAAAATTCGACAAGGGCATAAGGAGGGTCTTTTCCATCCTCGGTCATACCCTCGTGGATATACCTGACTGGAACTGTTGCGGGGCATTTGAATATGGTGATAAAAGGGAACTCATGGAATTGTCAGGGGAAAACATAAGAAAGGCAAGGGGTATATCAAAGGATATAATAGCACCCTGTCCTGCCTGTTCAAGAAACCTAAAGGAGGCCAATGGGGACAGCACCTTTAATGTATATAACCCCATTGAGCTTTTTAGCCTTGATTTTCTCTCAGGCCTTAATATAAAGCGAGACCTCAAAGGTCAGGTATTTACACCGTATTATGGCTGTGTGCTTATAAGGCCCAAAGAGACTGCCATACCTGACACAAATGTCATGGAGGGTTTTGTTAAAGGTCTGGGCGGTGAGACTGTGGGTGAGAAGATAAAGGACAGGTGTTGTGGCGGGAGTCAGTTTTTCATAAATAAATGGGCCACTGAGAGGCTCTCGAAAATGATCCTGGATAGGTCAAAGGGGATAATACTTGTATTCTGCCCTTTATGCCATATGGCACTCACTACATTCTCAAACAAGGAGCGTGTTGTATATTTCACTGACCTTTTACTTTATGTAGCAGGGGAGAGGGCTCACATATGAAGATTTTGATAATAGGCGGGGGCATAAGCGGTATATCTGCTGCAAAGGTAGCCCTTGCAAAGAGGCACGATGTAACAATCTTAGAATCCCAGAGAGAACCAGGTGGTCTTATGGCCCGTATAGCCAACTGCAGGGTAGGGTTTAAGACATTTTTTGATGAGATAAGAGAAAAAAAGGGTTTAACAGTAATCAATGATACCAGTATTGAAAGGGTAGAGAGGGCTGGCAGGGGATTCTCAGTAGGTCTTGACAATGGTGAGACTCTGAATGTAGACCGTGTAATAATATCAGCAGGCCTTACCCCCTATGACCCTGTGGAGTATAAAGGCAAAAGGGTGGTGACAAGCCTTGAATACGACAGTATCATAGACCAGAGACAGGGTGAACTCCCCTCTGATTTCCATAAGGTTGCCTTTTTTCTCTGTGTTGGTTCCCGTTCAAAGGAATACCCCCTATGTTCCTCAGTATGCTGTTCATACACTATAAGGGAGATAAAGTGGACACTCCAGAGGGCTAAACCAGAGATTACTGTGTTTTACAATGACCTGAGGTTCTTTGGTCAAGAATTTTTTATGGAGAGGGCATTCAGGGATTCAGGGGTGAGATTTGTAAGGGCAAACTCACGGTATTTTGATGAGGATGAGGATGGTGTAACTATCAGGTATTTTGCAGGCGGGGGCATAAAAGAGGAACGTTTTAACTATGCTGTCCTTGCCATAGGTCTAAGACCCAATCCTGAGCTTAAGACATTGAGCAGTCTCTTTTGTTTTTCCCTGAATGAATACGGATTTGTTAAGGAGAAGTCTCCCCTCACTACTGATGCAGAGGGTGTTTTTGTCTCAGGTGGTGCCCTTGAACCTATGAATATAAAGGATTCTATATTGACAGGTTTCGGTGCAGGGTTTCTGGCATCAAGGGATATAGATGCAAAAGATGACATGAAACATTATGAGAATATAATTTATCGAGAAGACCCTCCTGATTTCGACATACCAGTAGCAGACCATAAAACATATCTTTTTTATCTTGCCACAGATAATCCGAGGTATGCATATCTGTATGAGTATGCCTCTTCAAGGTTTATTGATGCGGCAAGGATGATGAAGATGCAGAAAAGAAATGTATATGTAGTGACGAGAAATATGGTGACCCCTTCTTATGGTGAGATGGACTATGAACAGGCAAGAAGGGAAGGTATTGTATTTATCCACCTTGAAGAGGATGAACAGGTCTTTTTTGACAATGGTATCTTTAACATTAAAGGTACCGGCAGGGATATCTCTATTTTGAATCCTATGGTTATCCGTCTTGACGATTACATAGAGGGTTTAAAGGATAAAGAGTTTCTATCTCTGTACAGGTCAGAGCCACAACTCAGATGGTCTCCTACTAAATGGGACAGAAAGAGATACCATACAGGTTTTATAAGACACCCCAGGGACAAAAGATGGGAGGAAAGGGAGACCCTTGGCGCTATAGGTGAGATAATCTTAAATGTGGCAGAAGAGAGGGTCTTGCCCCAGGTAAATGAAGAGAGGTGTAGCGGTTGCGGTTCATGTAAAAATTCATGCCCCCATGAGGCTATAGAGATAGAATTTAAACAAAAACAACTTGCTGTCTTTGGCCCTAATCTATTGACCTATATACCTGTTGCCCATATAAAGGAGGATACATGTGCAGGGTGTGGCCTATGTGCCTCCACCTGTCCATCTGATTCTATCTCACTTTAATGGATGAGCATTGGCGATTCTTGAAAACTCTTGACAACCCCATTAAATAATATCAAAATAAAATAAAAAACAAGGGTATCAGATGCCATGAATAGCCATAGGCATCAGATTGAGGGTTCTAATATTAAATCAAAAAAGAACACAGAGAACAATTCACGTATAGATGATTTTTCCATAAGACAATCAAACTATCAGGACATATTTGAAAATGCTGTTATCGGTATGTTTCAGAGTACCCCTGATGGTCGTTTTCTAAATGTTAACCATGCCTTTGTCCAGATGCTCGGATACAGCTCAAAGGAAGAGCTTTTAGAGAACATCAAAGATATAGCACATCAATTCTATGTCAATCCAGAAGATAGGGAGAGGCTTAAAAAATATCTTGCCGATAAAGGTGCACTTAAGGATTTCGAGGCAGAGGTCCGTCGCAAGGATGGAGGCACTATATGGATTGCAAGCAACACAAGGGCTATTAAAGACAAAAAAGGCAATGTCCTATACTATGAGGGGGCTATTCAGGACATAACAGGGAAAAAAAAGGCACAGGATGCACTTAGAAGGATTCACAAGCAACTTTTTGACATTATAGATAACCTCCCTGATGCAACCCTCGTAATTGATGATCAAAGAAGGGTAGTAGCATGGAATAAGGCAATAGAAGAGATGACAGGGGTTAAAAAAGAGGAGATTATAGGCAAAAGTGATTATGCCTATGCAGTACCCTTCTATGGTAAACCAAGGCCCATACTTATAGACCTCTTATTTGAAAGCGACGAAGAGATAGAGAAAAAATATGATTTTATCCACAAGAAGGGTAATACTTACTATGTAGAGGTCTTTGTCCCTGGTGTCTATAAAGGCAAAGGAGGGTACCTGTGGGCAGCGGCCTCAAGGCTCTTTGATGAGTCAGGCAGGGTCATAGGTGCCATGGAGTCCATAAGGGATATCTCTGAATGGAAAAAGGCAGAGGCACTCGTAAAGGCCAGTGAAGAAAAATATAGAGGGATATTTGAGAATGCTGTAGAGGGTATATTCCAGACCACACCTGAAGGTAGATTTATAAGCGTTAACCCTGCCCTTGCAAGGATGATGGGCTTTGATTCCCCTGAAGAGATGGTCAATTCCTTTTCAGATATTGCAAGACAACATTATGTAATCCCTGGAGAGAGGGATAGATACAAGAGATTGCTTGAGGAAAATGGTTTTATAAAGGGTTTTGAGGTCCAGGTTTATACAAGAGATGGCAAAAAGATATGGATATCTGTAAGCTCCAGGGCTATCTATGATACCCATGGCAGATTAGACCACTATGAGGGTACTGTAATCGATATAACAAATAGGAAAAATGCAGAGGATGAGCTAAAAAAGACATATGAGACTATGAGATATATCATAGAAAGTTCGCCCATAGGTATCTATATTGTAAATGAGTACGGCTACATTGATTTTGCAAATCGTGCATTTTCCAATATATCAGGTCTGGGCTTAGAGAGGTTAAGACAGATAAATGTATTAGAGATACCTACCTATAAAGCACTCGGTCTGTCTGATAAGATAAGGTCTGCCATCGAAGGAGAGATTTTCCATACGGATTCCATTGAATATGTGGCATATTACAGCAAGAAAAGGACAGTAAGGAGATTTTCAGGGATACCTATTGAAGAGGCAGGTGCAAGAAAGGCAGTTATATTTGTTGAAGACATTACTGAATTAAAGGATGTAGAGAAAGAGCTAAAAAAAGAGCGCGAGACCTTCTTTTCCATACTGGAAAACTCAAAGAATGGTGTAATACTTGTAAACAGTGATGGGAGATTCAATTATGTAAACCCTGAATTCACAAACATAACAGGCTATACAATAGAGGATGTCCCTGATGGGAGAAAATGGTTACACAAGGCTTATCCAGATTCAGAATATAGAAGACTTGCAATAAGTGAATGGAAGAAAGATAGGTTAAGGGGCAAGAGTGGTAGAAACCTCGAGTTTCGTATTGTTTGCAAGGATAAATCAACAAAGGTCATAGAGTTTAAGTCCACCCATCTTGAGGATGGGTCAGCTGTTACAATATTACATGACATAACAGAGTTGAAAAACACTGAGAGGGCTTTAAGAGAGAGTGAAGAGAGATTTCGTGCTCTTTTTGAGGGCTCAAGGGATGCCATCTATTTTACAAAAGCCAACGGGGAACTCATTGATGGCAATGAGGCATTTGTAGAGATGTTTGGCTATAAAAAGGAGGAGTTAAAAGGGCTGAATGCCAAAGTTGCATATGCAGATACTGATGAACTTGAAAGATTAAAGCAGGTTTTAAGACATATTGATTTTGTAAAGGATTTTGAGATAAGACTGAAAAAAAAGGACGGCTCTATCATGGACTGCCTTCTCACTTTAACATGCAGAAGAGATGAAAAAGGCAAGATATATGAATATCAAGGCATAGTGAGGGATATAACAGAAAGGAAGAGGGCAGAGGAGGCAGTAAGATACATGGCTTTCCATGATATACTTACAGGTCTTGCCAACCGCCAACTCTTCAATGACAGGCTTGCCATTGCCCTGGCCCATGGGGAACGCTTTGAGAAGATGGTGGCTGTCATGATGCTTGACCTGGACAAATTTAAGGATGTAAATGATACCTGTCTCTTATACACATCT
>JAOAHW010000117.1 GCA_026415015.1 Syntrophorhabdaceae bacterium | reverse complement strand
ACGGTGTGGTTGTCTTTGCCTCTTCTACAGGTAGGCAGTACTCCCTGGAAGACCCTCAATGGCAAAACGGTGCCTTCACAAAGGCATTAGTAGAAGGCTTAGGAGGCAAGGCAGACCTTCTCGGAAAGGGCAAGATTACAGTGAACATGCTCGATACCTATATTGCAGAAAGGGTAAAGGAACTTACAAAAGGGAAACAGACACCTGTAACAACAAAACCAAATACAGTGCCTGATTTCCCCCTGGCAGTTAATTAATGAGATGCCTAAATTTGGCATGATAATATTAAGATTGGCAATCAACTCTAAAATTCTATACAGCTGGAGGCCAGGATATGGAGCTTTTGAAGGTAATTAAAGAGAGAAAGAGCATAAGGGCATTTAGACCAGATGCAATACCAAAGGAGACAGTGGAGGAGATACTTAAACTTGCCACATGTGCCCCTTCTGCCATAAACCTGCAGCCCTGGGAGCTCTATGTGGTCATGGGCGAGGAAAAGGCAAGGCTGAGCAGGAGGCTCTTAAAGTCTTACAGGGAAAAGCAGATATCCTGTAGCCCTGGGAATGTGAAACCCCTTGCAGAGCAGTTCAGTAAGAGGGGCGTGGCATCCTTTGAGCTTATGAACCCATATCTTGAGAAGATAGGCCAGAATTTTAATGTCTTTATCAATGAAGGTAGCTGCAACTTCTATGGTGCACCTGTGGCTATAATACTGTGCCTGGATAATGCCTTTTCAAAGGCAAGGCTTGTAGATATAGGGATAATCCTGGGTTATATAACCCTTATTGCATATGATTTTGGGCTCGGCACATGCCCTATTGGATTGATATCTGCATATGAGGATGATATAAAAGAACTCCTTGATATCCCTGATAATAAGGATGTGGTCATAGGTATAGCCCTTGGGCATCCTGATTGGACAAGCCCTGTCAATGAGTTTAAGACACCAAGGGACAGCCTTGAAAGTTTTGTTAAGTGGATTGAATAGATGCCTTTTGTTGTCTTGTCCTGGGACATATACATTATAAAAGGACATCTATTCGATAATCGGCAGTCATTAGTCTATAGTCTATAGTCTATAGTCTGTAGTCTGTAGTCTATTTTGGGTTGTATATGAAGATACAGATGAGATACGGCCGAGGGGGGTTATCCCTTAACCTCCCCGATGATCTGATTGTTCATGTTATTAAAAAAAGGCAGATGCCTGTATTAAAAGACCCTACTGATTCTATAAAGGCTGCATTCTTGAGCCCTCTTGGGTCAAGACCCCTTGCCGAGGAGGCAAGGGGCTCAAGGGATGTATGTATCCTCATATGTGACAATACAAGGCCTGTACCCAACCATATAATCCTACCTGTGCTGATAAGGGGTCTTGTGGATGCAGGGTTGTCACCTTCATCTATAACCATACTCATTGCCACAGGTATGCACAGGCCCAATGAGGGTGAGGAATTAGAGGAACTCATAGGTAGTGAGTGGGTATTGAAAAATATAAATATTTTCAATCACATGGCAGGAAGTGATAAAGACCATGTATTTTTGGGTAGAACAGCAAGGGGCATGCCTGTGAAGATTGACAGGAGGTTTGTGGATGCAGACCTCCGTATAGTAGTGGGGCTTGTAGAGCCCCATTTTATGGCTGGCTATTCAGGGGGCAGGAAGGTGATTATCCCTGGGATTGCCCATGAGGACACAATAAGGTCGCTCCACAGTGTGGGTTTATTAAATAGAGAAGGTGTGGATAACTGTGTAATAGATGGTAACCCCTTACACGAGGAGCAGATAGAGGCAGTGAGGATGATAGGGAGGTGCCTTGCTATAAATACTGTGATAGATGAAGACAGGGAGATAGCTTTTATCAACTTCGGTGAGATAGAGATAAGCCACAAAGAGGCAGTAGGGTTTGCAAGGCCTTATTTTGAGGTGCCTGTCAATAGGATGTATAAGACAGTTATAACAAGTAGTGCTGGCTATCCCCTTGACAGAAACTATTACCAGACTGTAAAGGGCATGGTGGGTGCCATAGACATCCTTGAGCCTGGTGGCCATATGTTTGTTGTCTCAGGTTGTTCTGAGGGACTGGGGACAAAGGATTTTGCAGAATCGCAGAGAAGGATGATAGAAAAAGGGGCAGACACATTCATTGATGAGGCATTGAAGAAAGAATATGCCTCTATTGATGAATGGGAGACCTTCATGCTCATAAAGGCCATGAAAAGAGGGTCAATCCATCTCTTTAGCGAGGGCCTCACAGAACAAGAGAGGGAGCTGACAGGTGTAAACATTGTCTCATCTATAGAGGAGGAGATATTAAGAGGCATCAAAGAAAAAGGGGACATCCACATAGCAGTAATCCCTGAAGGTCCATATGTAGTACCTGTCTACAGGCCTGATAAAAAGACGATTTAATTTTCATGGACTTAAATCACATATGTTTTAAAAAATATTTTTTTGTTTCCTATATCTTTGAATTGACAAGGAAAAGATAAAAATGTTAAAAGTATCAACTGATTCATAGAAGTAGATTGTGAATTATGAAAAACCATAAAAGCAGGACAACATATGGATACTAAAGAGGAACTGGATATATTAAGGCATAGTACATCCCATCTTATGGCCCATGCAGTAAAGGAGCTATACCCTGATGTCAAGGTAGCCATAGGCCCATCCATAGATACAGGCTTCTATTATGACTTTGACTATGACCCAGGCTTTACAGATGAAGACCTTTTAAAGATAGAAGAGAAGATGCACGAGCTTGCCAAAAAGGATATCCCCATAGAGAGAAGGGTCATCAAGAAGGCAGATGCCTTAAAGATGTTCAAAGAGGCAGGGGAGATATACAAGGTAGAACTCCTTGAAAACATAGACGATGATGAGGTAAGCATATACACCCAGGGTAGTTTTACGGACCTGTGCAGGGGGCCACATGTTCCATCTACAGGAAAGATAAAGGCCTTTAAGCTCCTAAACCTTGCAGGCGCATACTGGAGGGGTGATGAGAAGAACAAGATGCTCACCCGTATATATGGCACTGCCTTCCCTGATAAGGCATCCCTTGATAATTATCTGAATTTCCTCGAAGAGGTAAAAAAGAGAGACCACAGGAGGCTCGGCAGGGAGCTTGACCTCTTCAGCATCTCTGATGAGGTGGGTGCTGGGCTTGTGATATACCATCCAAATGGTGCCCTTCTGAGATACCTCCTTGAGGACTTTGAGAGAAAGGAACACCTCAAGAGGGGATATAAGTTTGTGGTAGGACCACATATACTAAAACTTGACCTGTGGAAGAAATCAGGACACTATGACAACTACAGGGAGAATATGTATTTTACAAAGATAGATGATGTGGATTACGGCATAAAACCCATGAACTGCCTCTCCCACATAATGGTATACAGGTCATCTATCAGGAGCTACAGGGACCTGCCATTGAGATATTTTGAGCTCGGCACTGTATCAAGACACGAGAAATCAGGTGTCCTACACGGGCTCCTTCGGGTGAGGGAGTTTACCCAGGACGATGCCCATATATTCTGCATGCCTGAACAGCTCCATCAGGAGATATTGAATATCATTGAGTTTGTCCGTGATGCCATGGCCATATTTAACTTTGATTATGAGATGGAGATAAGCACAAGACCTGAAAAATCCATAGGAAGCGACGAAGACTGGGAGAGGGCAGAGAGGATTTTGAAAGAGGTCCTTGATGGCCAGGGTATACCCTATGAGATAAACGAGGGAGACGGTGCATTTTACGGGCCAAAGATAGATGTGAAGCTCAAGGATGCCATAGGCAGGAAGTGGCAGTGTGCCACTATCCAGTGTGATTTTGCTTTGCCTGAGAGGTTTGACCTCCATTATGTAGACAGGGATGGAAAGAGAAAGAGACCTGTCATGCTCCACAGGGTTATACTCGGTGCCATAGAGAGGTTCATCGGTGTCCTCATAGAGCATTATGGTGGTCGTTTCCCTGTCTGGCTCTCACCTGTCCAGGCTATTATCATGAATATAACCGATGAACAGAGTGAATACTGTCAAAGAATATACAATGAGATGATAGATGAGGGTATAAGGGCAGATATAGACCCACGGAATGAAAAATTGAGCCTCAAGATAAGGGAGGCCATAATGAAGAAGATACCCTATATGGTTATAGCAGGGAAAAAGGAGATGGAATCAAAGACAATAACAGTGAGGCTAAGAGAGGGTGGTGAGATAAAAGACATGACCCCGGCCGCACTTATTGAAAGGATAAGAGAAGACAATAAATTCAGGAGGTGAGTTTTATAGGAAAGGATATTAAAGATATAAACATTAATGAGAAGATAAGGGCAAGGGAGGTCAGGCTCATAGATGAAACAGGTAAACAGCTTGGCATTGTCCCCACCATGGATGCCATAAGGATGGCAAGGGAGCGAGACCTTGACCTTGTAGAGGTTTCACCAAAGACAGCCCCTCCAGTCTGCAAGATTATGGATTTTGGTAAATACAAATACCAGCTTGCAAAAAAGGCACAGGAGGCAAAGAAGAAACAGACAATTATACAGATAAAAGAGATAAAACTGGGGCTGAAGATAGAACAGCATGACCTGGACTTCAAGATCAAACACATAAGGGAATTCCTAAATGAAGGCAATAAGGTAAAGGTCATTGTCATGTTCAAGGGTAGAGAGATACTCCATGTGGATATGGGAGAGAAACTGGCACAGAAGATAATAGATTCTATTAAAGATGTAGGTAATCTGGAACAGAGACAGAAGTTTGACGGCAGAAACATTGTAATGGTCTTTGCTCCACTATAACAGGAGGTTTTTATGCCAAAGCAGAAGACACACAGAGGACTGGCAAAGAGGGTCAAGGTAACAGGGTCTGGAAAGGTTAAAAGGTCAAAGGCCTTTCACAGCCACCTGCTTTCTTCAAAGACGCCAAAGATGAAGAGGAGACTCTCCAGGTCTGATACAGTGCATCCTGCAGATGCAAAGAGGATAAAAAAACTTATCCCCTATCTATAAAAGATTCATGAAATAGGAAGAACTTAAGGAATGAGAGGTGTATAGATATGCCAAGGGCAAAAAGAGGTGTTAAGGCAAGGAGAAGGAGAAAAAAGATACTGAAGCTTGCAAGGGGTATGTATGCAAGCAGGAGGACTACATACAGTGTGGCAAAAAGGGCTGTATTCAAGGCATTAAAGTATGCCTACATACACAGACGGACAAAAAAGAGAGAGTTCAGGGCCCTGTGGATTACAAGGATCAATGCAGCATGCAGGTCATATGGCCTGTCTTACAGCAAGTTTATCAATGGACTGAAACTTGCAAATGTAGGGCTTGACAGAAAATCCTTAGCAGATATGGCTGTCCATGACCCTTCAGGTTTTGAGGCGGTAGTCTCAAAGGTTAAGGCGGCCATACAGGAAAAATCTAAGGCCTATAATGCCTGATTTTACAGGTATTTAAGAAAAAATTTATAGTGATATGGACGGATTAGAAGAACTAAAGGCCAAAATAGAGAGCAGGCTCTACTCTATCAAAACCATGGAGGACTTAGGCAATGTAAGGGCCTATCTCCTGGGGAGAAAGGGGCTTTTTTCAGAGTTTATCGATAAGATAAGGCTCCTTGATAAAGAGGAGAAGAGGGTATATGGTCAACAGATAAATGCCCTGAAAGAGGACACAGAGAAAAGGCTCAAAGAGATAAAGGAAAGTCTTGAGGAGAAAAAAAGGCTGGAAGAAGAGCAGGCATTTAGGATAGACATAACCCTTCCAGGCAAGATACCCATAGTAGGTAAAAGACACCCTATTACAAAGATATTCTCAGAGATTATAGACATCTTTGCATCCCTTGGTTTTTCTGTGGCAGAGGGGCCTGACATAGAGCTTGACTATTATAATTTTGAGGCCTTAAATATCCCCCCTCACCACCCTGCAAGGGATATGCAGGACACATTCTATATAAAAGACGGCGTGGTTCTAAGAACCCATACCTCGCCTGTACAGGTAAGGGTCATGGAGTCACAGCTACCGCCTGTGAGGATTATATCCCCAGGGGCAGTATACAGATGCGACAATGATATATCCCATACACCTATGTTTCACCAGGTAGAGGGTTTGATGGTAGACAGGGGTATTAGGTTTTCAGACCTCAAGGGCATACTCACCATATTTATACACGAGATATTTGGGGAAGATACAGCGCTCAGGTTTAGACCAAGCTATTTCCCCTTTACAGAGCCCTCTGCAGAGGTGGATATCAGGTGTGTTATATGCAAGGGAGAGGGTTGCAGGGTATGCAAGGATACAGGCTGGCTTGAGATACTCGGTTCAGGCATGGTCAACCCCCAGGTATTCAGGAATGTGGGGTATGACCCGGAGGAGATTACAGGCTTTGCATTCGGTATGGGTGTGGAGCGTATAGCCATGCTTAAATACGGTATAGATGATATAAGGCAGTTTTATTACAATGACCTGAGATTTTTATCCCAATTTTGAGGCATAAGAAGTGAGAGTCCCATTTGAGTGGTTAAAGGAATTTGTGGTCATAGATATAACACCCCAGGAGCTTGCCTACAGGCTCACCATGAGGGGTCTTGAGGTAGAGTCTATTGAAGACCGCATACCATGTTTTAGCGGTGTTGTGGTGGGTTGTATCAAAGATATAACACCGCATCCCCATGCTGAAAATCTCTCTGTATGTCGGGTAGATACAGGTAAGGATGAGGTTACTGTACTATGCGGGGCAAAGAATATCTCTAAGGGCGATAAGGTCCCCATAGCCTTAAAAGGTGCATCCCTATCAGACGGGATAGTGATTGAGACCAAGGCCATAAGGGGTATTACATCATATGGCATGTTGTGCTCTGAGAGAGAACTGGGTCTATCCGAGGACCATAGCGGTATATTTATCCTGCCTGAGGATGCAGTATTAGGTTTGAGTCTTGATGACATGCCTGGCATAAGGGACTGTGTCCTGGATATAAATGTCCCGCCCAATAGAGGGGATTGCATGTCTATCTACGGTATAGCCCGAGAGGTGGCAAGCATCCTCAATCAGAAGGCCAAGATACCCATATTCAAGATAGAGGCAGCATCAAAAGAAAAGGTAGGGGATGTCATATCACTTAAGATCCTTGATACAGAGGCATGTCCGAGGTATGTCCTGAGGATGATAAGGGATGCATCAATTGTAGCATCTCCCTTCTGGATGAGAGACAGGATACAAAAATGCGGAATGAGGCCCATCAACTCCATAGTAGATGTAACAAACTATGTCATGCTTGAGCTTGGTCAGCCCCTCCATGCCTTTGACTATGAGAGATTAAATGACAGGAGGATTGAGGTAAGGGTTGCAGAAAACCCTATAGTCTTCCGAACCCTTGATGGAGAGGACAGGCGCCTTGAAAAAGGGGATATCCTTATCTGTGATGGCAGGGGGCCTGTGGCACTGGCAGGGATAATGGGTGGTGAGAACTCAGAGATAACAGATGATACAAAGATCATTGCCCTTGAGAGTGCTTATTTTAATCCCATGTTCATAAGGAAAACATCAAGGAGGCTGGGCATCAAGTCAGAGGCATCACTGAGATTTGAAAAGGGTATTGACCTTGAAAATGTAGATTTTGCAGCCCAGAGGGCCATAGGCCTTATGAGACAGATTGCTGGGGGTACAATATTAACAGGGAACCTCGAGGTGAATGAGGCAAAAAAGAAAGAGGGGATATTTATAAGTTTTGGAAAGATAAACGAGGTCCTTGGCACGACCATAGAGCACAGGGATGTATTAAGTGCATTGAGGTCAATAGACCTCCATATCTTAAAAGAGGAAGAAGATGGCTTTGTTGTCTCTATCCCCTGGTTCAGACACGATATAAACGAACATATGGACATAGTAGAGGAGGTGGCGAGGATATACGGCTATGAAAACATCCCTGTCACAACACCTACATCTGCCATGCTACAGCTCAAAAGGAGCAGGAAAAATAAGGTCATAGATGTATTAAAGGATTTTCTTACCTCTGCAGGTTTTTTTGAGGTGATAAACTTTGCCTTTCTCAGTAAAAAGGATATAGAGAACTTCCAGATACCCCCATCAGACCTCAGGTCATCCAGTGTCCCAATCCTGAATCCCATATCAAAGGATTATGGTTTAATGAGGAC
>JAOAHW010000196.1 GCA_026415015.1 Syntrophorhabdaceae bacterium | reverse complement strand
AGATGTGTATAAGAGACAGGAGGTAGGCAGGGTGGGTATGGCAGTAGATACCTTAAGGGACTTTGAGATAGCGTTCAAGGATATACGGCTCGATAAGATAGGGAGCGGCCTTACTATAAATGCCGTGGCATCCATTATGCTTGCCATGTATCAGGCAGTGGCAGAGAAATATGGGTATGACCCAAAGGTTATATCAGCCACACCACAAAATGACATCCTGAAGGAGATGATAGGCAGGGGGGCATGGATATTCCCTGTTGAGCCTGCTGTAAAACTCATAGGAGACACAATAGAATATTCCATGAAGGTCATGCCAAGGACAAACCCTGTAAGCGTCTGTGGCTATCACATCCGAGAATCAGGGGCAACACCTGCCCAGGAGATAGCCTTTGCCATCCTCATTGCCAATGCATACATAGATAATGTCCTTGCGAGGGGTTATGATGTAGATGATTTTGTTGGACGTTTTTCCTTTAATCTCAATGTCTTCGGTAATATGTGGGAGCAGATAGCAAAATTCAGGGCAGCAAGAAAACTCTGGGCAAGAAACCTGAAAGAGAGATATGGAGTAAAAAAACCCCAGAACCTATTCTTAAGAGGTCTATTCGGTGGTGGTGGCTATGGATTAACAAAGGCACAACCTGAAAATAACATAATGAGGGGTGCTTATTACGCCCTTGTAGCTGCCCTATCAGGTGCCCAGACAACAGCCCTTTGCAGCTATGATGAGGCTTACACTATACCCACGCCACGTTCTGCCTTGATATCCTTGAGGACACTCCAGCTTCTCATGGATGAGGTAGGTCTGAGAGATACTGTTGACCCCCTTGCCGGGAGCTATTTTATAGAGACCATCACAAAGCAGATGGAACAAAAGATAGAAGAGGAGATGTTCAAGATAGAGAGTTACGGTGGGATAATAAAGGCTGTTGCTGATGGTTATGCCCAGAGGATGGTGGCAAGACAGGCATATGAAGTAGAAAAGGGTATAGAATCAGGTGAACTCTTGAAGGTAGGGGTAAATATCTATAAAGAAGGCGAGTCCATGGAGGTGGAGCTCCATGAATACAACTATGAATCAGCAGAGAAACAGATAGAGAGCCTAAGGCAGGTAAAAAGAGAGAGGTCCTCCAGCGAAGTGTCAAGGACACTGAAGGAATTGGAGAGTGCCACAAAGGCAGGTAAAAATGTGATGCCCTATCTTGTTGACTGCTGTAAGGCATACGCAACCCTTGGGGAGATGACAGGTGTCTTCAGGGAGATCTTTGGGGAGTTCCAGGAGCCGAGCCTGTTCTAAGAAAGAAGAATCGAGGGGCAGGGAAAAGGGGTTTAAAAATTAAAATAGCCCTGAAAGCCCTTTAACCTTATTTATATGCGGAGGTTATATGAGAGATAAGCATTTTCGATTGGGCTGTGACATAGGAGGCACATTTACTGATTTTGTTCTGCTAAACGATGAAACAGGGGAGATAAAGACTGGAAAGTGCCTTACAACACCTAAGGACCCCTCTGATGCTGTTGAAGAGGGCATAAGGGCATTAGAGAAGACTACACCTGAATTTGTAGGAAAACTCGATGAATTAATCCACGGCACCACACTTGTTATCAATTCTATAATCGAAAGAAAAGGGGCAAAGACTGGGCTTATTACAACCAAGGGATTCAGGGACATTTTAGAGATAGGCAGGGAGATACGTTATGCGCCCTATGACATATTTGCTGAGTTCCCAAAACCCCTTGTTCCGAGGCGATTCCGTCTCGAGGTAGATGAGAGGATAAGAAGTGATGGTACTATCCTGAGACCCCTTGATAAAGAAGAGGCAAGGCGAGTGGTGAAACAGCTAATAGATATGGGCGTGGAATCTATTGCTGTATGTCTTATAAACTCCTTTGAGAACCCAGCCCATGAAAAGATGATAGAGGATATCATCAAAGAAGAGGCGCCCTGGATATCTACATCCATATCATATCGGGTCCTGCCACAGATAAAGGAATACGAAAGGACAAGCACAACTGTTACAAATGCCTATGTAAAACCCCTAACAGGACGCTACCTCTCAAAATTATCAGATAGACTTGCCTCAATTGGATTTAAAGGCAAGCTTTTTATAATGCTAAGTAGCGGTGGCATTACATCAGTGGAGACAGCAGCAGAATTCCCTGTCCGTATAATAGAGTCAGGTCCTACTGCAGCAGTCATTGCCGGTCAATACTATGGTAAGCACTTCAACATCCCTGAGATGTTCTGCTTTGATATGGGCGGGACAACAGCCAAGTCATGCCTTATACAAAAGGGCGTGGCAGGTGTTGTGCCCACATTCGAGGTAGGTCGTGTACAGAGGTTTATGAAGGGAAGCGGTCTCACCATACAGGTGCCTGTGGTGGACCTCATGGAGATAGGCGCAGGTGGTGGCAGCATTGCTAAAGTTAGCAAACTGGGTACTCTTCAGGTAGGCCCTGAGAGTTCTGGGGCAGACCCAGGGCCTATTTGCTATGGCAGAGGAGGCACAGAGCCATGTGTGACAGATGCAGACCTGCTTCTTGGCTATCTTGATGAAAATTACTTCCTCGGTGGCGAGATGAAACTCGATAAGGAAGGGGCAAGGCATGGCGTAGAGGAAAAGATTGCAAAACCATTAGGTGTATCCTTTGTTCAGGCTATATGGGGTATCCATGACCTTATAAATGAGACTATGGCAGCAGCCGCTAAGACACATATTGCAGAAAAAGGCGGTAATCCAAAGATAGTGACAATTGCAGCCTTTGGAGGTGCAGGCCCAGTCCATACATATGGACTTGCCAAGAAACTTGAGGCTCCCCGTATAATAGTCCCTCCCAATGCAGGTGTCGGGTCTGCCATGGGATTCTTTACAGCACCAAGGGCTTTTGACCTCTTAAGGAGTCATAAGGTAGCCCTTGGTGCAGTAGATTTTGCTGTTATAGAGAACATCTTCAAGGACATGGAAAAAGAGGCTACCCAGATATTAAAGAAGGAGTCCGGTGATGACACCATAAGATTTGACCGCTCCCTGGATATGCGTTTTGTAGGACAGGGCTCAGAGGTGAACATACCTGCACCACCTGGTGATTTCAGAACCTTTAAAAAAGAACAGATACGGAGGCTATTTGATGATGTCTACGAAAAACTATATGGCAGGACATACCCTGACTCAGAGGTAGAGTTCATAAATTTCAAGATAAGGGCGTCACTTCCCGAAAGGCTACTCCAACTGCCTAAGCTTGAAAGAAAAGAGGGACAGTCCATTGAGGATGCCATAAAAGGAAAAAGGCTTGCATATTCCAGCATGGCAAAGGACTTTATCCCCTATACTGTATATGACCGATACAAACTATTCCCAGGTGCCAGTTTTATGGGGCCTGCCATAATAGAGGAGAGGGAGTCCACCCTTGTTGTAGGAGAGGATGGTCATGTGAGGATGGATGATTTTGGATTCCTCTGGATTGATATTAAGGAGGTGAAATAATGGCTGCAGTCTTTGACCCCATAACCCTTGAGATATTGTGGCGCAGACTCATATCGATTGTTGACGAGGCAGATTCCAGTGTTGCCAGGACAGCCTTTTCAAGCCTTTTAAGGGATGCCCATGATTATACCTGTATGTTTACTGACAGACAGGGAAGAGAGCTTGCCCAGGGTACTTTTGCTACCCCTGGTCAATCAGGTGCCATGGCCCTGGGTATAAAAAATCTTGTCAACAAATTCCCTGCTGATTACTATCAGCCAGGGGATGTATTCATCACAAATGACCCGTGGGCACTGGCAGGACACCTAAATGATGTGTGTGTTATGAGCCCTATCTTCTATAAAGACAGGCTTGTGGCATTCACTGCCTGTGTATTCCACCACTCAGACATAGGAGGCAGGGTGGCATCAGATAACCATGATGTCTTTGAGGAGGGACTTTTCATCCCCCTTGTTAAACTATACGATAGAGGTGTCCTCAATGAATCAGTCCTTGAGATGATAAGGTGGAATGTGAGGACGCCTGATGAGGTTATAGGAGATATAAGGTCTCAGATAGCTGCAAACTATGTCTGCTCAGAAAAGATCTGTCAGATGCTCAAAGAGAGTAATCTTGAAGACCTTGATGACCTATCAGACCAGATTATAGGTCTTACTGAGAGGAGTGTGAGAGACGAGATAGCAAAGATCCCACCTGGTATATACCATGCAAAGGGGATAGTAGAGCAAACAAGAGGTAATGCAGACATAATCATAAACGCAAAGGTAGAGGTAAAAGGCAGCGATATCATAGTTGACCTTGAAGGTTCATCCCCTCAGGTACAATGGGGTGGAAATGTGGTCTATAATTTCACCTATGCCTATGTTTTTATGGCAATAAAGAGCATGTTCGCCCCTGATATACCAAATAATGATGGCTGTGCCAAACCCATCAAACTCATAGCCCCTGAAGGTACAGTGGTGAACTGTAAATTCCCTGCTGCAGTGGCAGCAAGGATGCAGATAGGCCACTTTATGACAGAGGTTATATATCGTGCCTTATCCAGTGTCCTCCCTAATAAGGTCATAGCAGGCTCAGGAGGTACCCCTGCTGCCATGAATGTCTTCTATGGCAGAAGACATGACAATAGACAATGGCACTCTGTTATCATAAGGGGAGGAGGCATGGGCGCAGGGGCAAACAACGATGGCAACTATGTATACATATTCCCTGCCAATGGGGCAAACACCCCTGTTGAGATATTCGAGAGTGACACACCCCTGATAGTGGAAAAGAGAGAGCTCCTTGCTGACTCTGGTGGGCCAGGCAGGATGAAAGGCGGTCTTGGCAAGAGAGAGGTCTTTAAGATCCCTGATGATGAATATGCACCTATTCCTCCTGTTAATCTTGGGATTCAGGCCGGTAGATACGTTTATCCAGCAGAAGGTTTATTTAATGGGAAACCAGGCAGGAAGGCACAGTTTCTTGTAAATGAGACACCAGGGAACCCCTACGGCCTAACCCAGTTAAAACCAGGCGATGTGGTTATCATTGATGCCCCTGGCGGTGGTGGATATGGAGACCCTTTTGAGCGCGACCCTGAGATGGTATTAAATGATGTTATAGAGGGCTATGTGAGCATTGAGAGTGCAAAACTTGATTATGGCGTTGTCATAAACCCTGATACAAAAGAGATAGACTGGGGGGAGACAAAAAAATTAAGGGA
>JAOAHW010000171.1 GCA_026415015.1 Syntrophorhabdaceae bacterium | reverse complement strand
AGATGTGTATAAGAGACAGTATGCGAGGTAACATATGCCCAGCTTAAATCTGGCAAGATCAATGTAAACGGGACAGAGGTCCCTACCTTTCCCATCTCGAGCTATTCAAAGGCAAGGGAGATCGCAGGGCTCCTCAAGGAATGGATTATATCAGGGAGATTTTTGCTTACAAACCCTGTTGCCCCTTTGCCTGGTGTAGATTCAGGGATTAAGATGAACACCCTTGAGGTCAGAGATATAGAAAACCCATAAGCACAATAAATACCTGATTACAAAGAAACCATAAAAAAAATTATGAAAAGGAAAGCCATATCACTATTATCTGGAGGTCTTGATAGCGTCCTTGCCACAAAGATAGTCCTATCTCAGGGGATAGAGGTTGTGGGCCTGCATTTTACATCACCCTTTAGCAGCAAGAGAGAGAAAGAAAGGGGTCTGCAGGCCGTGAGGTCTTCTGAAGAACTGGGTATTAAATTGATTATAAAAGAAAAGGAAAGCGACTACATTGATATAATCAAAAAACCAAGATACGGATACGGAAAAAATATGAATCCCTGTATAGACTGCAGGATCTATATGCTAAAAAAAACAAAAGATATTATGGAAGAAGAAGATGCAGGTTTTGTTATTACAGGTGAGGTTTTAGGGCAGAGACCCATGTCACAGAGGAGGGATACAATAAATATCATTGAAAGAGAGAGTGGGCTTGCAGGGCTTATACTTAGGCCTTTATCAGCCATGCTTTTTCCACCCTCCATGCCAGAGAAAGAGGGCATTGTTGATAGGTCAAGGCTTTTTGATATTACAGGGAGGTCAAGGGCAATCCAGTATGAACTCGCCAGTAAATTTAAATTAAGTGAGTTTGGTTGTCCTGGTGGTGGGTGTCTACTCACAGACCCCATATTCTCTCGAAAACTCAAGGACCTTTTTCAACACGATACCTCATTTACCATGGATGATATAGTTCTACTGAGCATAGGGAGGCATTTCAGACTTAATGAAAAAATAAAGGTAATCGTGGGCAGGAATAAAGCTGAAAATGATATGCTATGCTCTTTGGATAAAGATGCCTACAGCCTTGTTTTGCCCTTGGGTTTCACAGGTCCTATGGCACTTATAAAAGGCAATCCTGATGAGTCTGATCTTGATATCATAGGAAACATAATAGCCTATTTCAGTAAATACCCAAACGACACCATAGACATTGAGATAAGAGATAAAAAAACCAGGGTCTTTACAGCAAAAAAAAGACTTCTTGATTTAGATATGATTAAAATTTAGGTTAAAGGAAGGGTAAAGTTATGACAAAAGACACCTTAAAAAGACTTCTAATGACAATTAAAGGTATGGAACATCCTGATACTGTTATAAAAAACGCAAATATTATAAATGTATTCACCAACTCAATAGACGAAGATATGGACATCATTATAAAAGATGGATGGATAGTTTCAATAGAAAAAAATGTGGTACAGATATCCAGGGATACAGATGTTATAGATGCAAAAGGTCTATATCTCTGCCCTGGTTTTATAGATGCCCATACCCATCTCGATAGTATGTATCCATTCTATGAATTCGTCCCCTATTCCATAAAAGGTGGTACCACAACAGTTATAACAGAATGTGCTATGATTGCCAATTCATGTGGCATAAAGGGTGTAGAGAGCTTTATAGAAAGCACAAAAGGATACCCCTTAAGGTGCTATTTTGTGGCACCGCCCTTGACCCCGCCTTTTCCTCATATGGAGACATCAAAAGGCATCAGCCTTAAGGATTTCAAAAGACTCTTAAAAAGAGATGATTTTCTCGGTATAGGAGAGGCATACTGGACCAGTGTTGTTGAGGGTAGTGACAGGGTTTTAGACCAGGCAAGCCTTGCCATATCCCTTAATAAGGTCCTTGATGGCCACTCATCTGGTGCAAGGGGCAAGAGGTTATTAGAGTATCTCATCACAGGGATAACATCATGCCACGAATCAGTGAGTCTTGAAGAGGCCATTGAAAAGGTCAAAAACGGTGTCTATGTCATGATTAGAGAGGGTTGGGTAAGAAGAGAGCTTAAGGAGCTATCCAGGATAGCAAATACAGATATAGATAAAAGACGCCTTATCCTTATCTCAGATGTCTTTGACGCAGTAATGCTTGATGATGAGGGCTATATGGACTCGGTGGTAAAGAAGGCTATGGAATATGGTTTTTCCCTCTTCGATGCCATAAAGATGGCGACCATTAATCCTGCTGATTATCATAGAATGAGATTTTTAGGTGCCATTGCCCCATTACGGTATGCAGATATACTGTTCCTTAAAGACCTAAAAGAATTATCCATTGAGAAGGTAATGGTAGCCGGCGAGGTTGTATACTCTGATGGCATATTCTTAAAGAAAATTAAGCCATATAATTACCCTGAATCAGTAAAATATACAATAAAATCAGGTAGTTATAAAGTTCAAGACTTCATGATAAAGGCAAAAAAAGGTAAAGACATTATAAGGGTTATAGAGGTAGCCAACCAGACCATCACAAAGGAGGGACATTATAGGGTCGCTACAAGAGATGGCTTTTTAGAGAAGGATCTCAAAAATGATATAATCCCAGTGGCTGTTATAAACAGAAACAAGACCCGCCAGATTGGAAAAGGTTTTATAAAGGGGACAGGCATTAAAAATGGCGCCCTGGCTACTACAATTATCTGGGACACATGTAACATCCTTACTATAGGCAGTAGCGAAGAGGACATGGCAGTGTCTGTAAATAGACTAAAGGAGATTCAAGGTGGTACTGTTATTGCAAGCAAAGGTGAGATAATCTATGAATTCCCTATGCCAGCATACGGCATCATGCCCATATCCAGTATGGGGCTTATAAAGGAAAAGACCTTAGAACTTGAGGAGAAGATGAAAATAATAGGTTCATCCTTTGAGAGGCCCTTTCTGACAATCCAGACCATCCCTTTTACTGGCTTGCCATTCTTAAGGATTACAGATAGAGGACTCGCAGACATGAAGAATAAGAAGATGGTGTCTATTTTTCTATAATCTCTATATTTTAAGCCTGTTCTCCTGTCCTTTGACAAGCCGTCTGATATTGTCTCTGTGCTTTATAAAGATGAATACACCTATCAAGACTGAAAGGATTATATATTCATATGGAACCCTCAAAACAATAAGTATAACAGGCATCATGGCAGTGCCAACAAGCGAGCCAAGGGAGACATACCGCCACTTAAGAAGGACTGATATAAAGATTAGGATATCTATCAATATTGCCAGGGGGCTTATAGCAAGGTATACGCCAAGGGCAGTGGCAACTCCTTTTCCACCTTTGAATCTAAGGTAGATAGGATATAGATGCCCAAAAAAGGCTGCAAGGCCTGTTACTGCCACAAAAATGGGCTCATGGCTGTAATTTTTGACCACTATCACCGGGAAAAACCCCTTTACCACATCCCCTAAAAGCGTTATAATACCCATGGTCTTTCCAGCGGTCCTCATAACATTTGTGGCACCTATGTTTCCACTACCTACCTGTCTTGGGTCTTTCCCCTTTATTTTTGAGAGTATTAACCCAATGGGTATAGAGCCAATAAGATATGCTATGAC
>JAOAHW010000116.1 GCA_026415015.1 Syntrophorhabdaceae bacterium | reverse complement strand
GATGTGTATAAGAGACAGCAATAATCCAGTCGTACAGAGGTCGGTTGTTTTCAAATTCAAGGGTACATATAGAGTGTGTAATCCCCTCAAGGGCATCTGAGAGGCAGTGGGCAAAATCATACATGGGATAGATGACCCATTGTCTATCTGTCCTGTAATGGGGTATTCTTTTTATCCTGTATAGGACAGGGTCTCTCATGAGTATATTCGGTGATGACATGTCTATCTTTGCCCGAAGCACATGACTACCATCTTCAAATTCGCCAGCCCTCATCCTTTTAAACAGGTCAAGGTTTTCGTCGATAGATCTGTTTCTATAAGGGCTCTCTTTGCCTGGTTCAGTGAGGGTTCCCCTGTATTCCCTTATCTCATCCGCATTGAGGTCACATACATATGCCTTTCCCTTTTTTATAAGCTCCACGGCAAACTGGTATAACCTTTCAAAGTAATCAGAGGCATAAAACAGCCTATCCTGCCAGTCAAAACCAAGCCATCTTACATCATTAATAATGGATTCTACATATTCCATGGTTTCACCAGCAGGGTCTGTATCATCCATCCTGAGATTACATGTGCCTTTATATTGAGCAGCTATACCAAAATTTAGACAAATTGACTTGGCATGCCCTATATGGAGATAACCATTGGGCTCAGGGGGAAAACGGGTAGCCACACGACCATTGTTCTTGTTTGACCTGAGGTCTTCATTTATTATTTCCCTTATAAAATCACTTGTAGAAGCCGTTTCTACCTCAGCCATTTTTCTCTCCTATATTAAAAACTTAAAAATCGTATCTAAAATTAACATAAGAAAAAACTACTTTCAATAAGGTTTAATAAATAGTGGAGAAATTTAAAAAGAGATTGTATTATATCCCTGCATCTCAAAAACAGGAGGAAAGATGAGCGGGATTTTCGGTGTTGTATCAAAAAAGGATTGCACAGCAGACCTCTTATATGGAACAGATTATCACTCCCATATGGGGACAGAATATGGCGGTATGGCTGTTTTTGGGAAGAGGCTCCATCGTCATATACACGATATAAGTAAGTCTCAATTTAAATCTAAGTTTTTCGAGGAATATAAAGAAATGGAGGGTAATCTTGGCATAGGTGTTATAAGTGATAGGGACCCTCAACCCCTGATTATAAGTTCTAAATTTGGGACATTTGCCATTGCCTATGCAGGCCTTGTGGAGAATACAAAGGAACTCGCCATGGAGCTCCTTGAACAGGGGGAGACCTTTGGTGAGATGTCAGGCGGTGGATTTAATTCTGTTGAGCTCATAGCCAAGATTATAACCCATAAAGACACAATAATAGAAGGCATTGAAAGTATCTATGATAAGATAAAGGGCTCAGCGACCATACTTTTAATGACTGAAAAGGGTATTTATGCAGCCCGTGACCGTCATGGAAGACTACCTCTTGTGATTGGTGAATCAGAGGATGGTTATGTGGTTGCCAATGAGTCATGTTCTTTTCTCAACCTTGGTTATAAAATAAAGAAATATATAGAGCCAGGGGAGACGGTATTTATAGGTAGAGATGGCATAGAAGAAAAATATAAAGGAAAAAGACAAAACCAGATATGTTCATTTTTGTGGATATATACAGGTTATCCTGCATCAAGCTATGAGGGGATAAGCGTTGAGATTGTCCGTGAGAGAAGCGGCAGGCTCCTTGCGAAAAACGATAATGTAGAGGCAGACCTCGTGGCTGGAGTCCCAGATTCAGGGGTAGGCCACGCCATAGGATACGCCATGGAGTCAGGTCTTCCCTATAGAAGACCCCTTGTAAAATATACACCTGGCTATGGCAGGAGCTATACACCTCCAGCCCAGGAGATAAGAGACCTTGTGGCAAAGATGAAGCTTATACCTGTTAAAGAAGTTATAGAAGGAAATCGGATAATCCTCTGTGAGGATTCCATTGTCAGAGGGACACAGCTTAAAAACTACACACTAAAGAAACTTTGGGAGTCAGGGGCAAAAGAGGTCCATGTGAGGCCTGCGTGTCCTCCCCTTATGTTTCCATGCAGATATGCCCTGTCTACCAGATCTGTAGATGAACTTATAGCGAGACGCTGTCTCTTATACACATCT
>JAOAHW010000071.1 GCA_026415015.1 Syntrophorhabdaceae bacterium | reverse complement strand
GACATGAAAAAGGTGTTGAATATCAAAGGAAAACCTGTCATTGTGAAGGGCAAAAGGCCTTTTTCAATTCTAAAACTACTTGTTTCTTCTGTTGTAAAAGAGTTCTACAGCGAGATGTATAACACATGGTCTTCTTCACCTTTTAAGTTCATCATGCCTTTAAGGTGATTATTTGATAAAACATATAAGGCAAGGATAAATATGTTTGGAGGGTAAAAAGAGGAAATAGGGGGTTAAGTTAAATGAAAAATTATTCACTGGAGGTTAACATGAAAAAATTGATGTTTTATGGAGTGTGTGTATTGTTTGTTTTATTTTTTTTGGGTGGTGCTGCTTTTGCAGAGGATAAGATGATAATCTTTTTCAAAGATGGAAGGACTCAATCCTTTGACTTAAACAGTATACAAAAAATAGAATATCAGACAACCCCGGGGGTATATCAAAGAACTACAGAAAAGGGAATCCCTGTTACCATCTACTGGCATATGGCAGATAATGCCGATGTCTATCTCAATGGTACGCCACTGAGAAGATATGAGCCGTCTTTTAAGACCCGAAGGGATGAGGCACCGCAACCACCTTTCTCTGCCACGGCAGAGTTAAAAAATGGTGATGTGTTTACTGTGGGAGGCAGAAGGGGAGGAAGCTACGGTTTTATGCTCATTGCCGTAGATTCATCCGGTAAGGTCGTGTTTAAGACAGATAACAAAACATGGAAGGTATATAAACCTGGAGATAGACCTGATTGGTATCTCCCAAGGGTGGCCCTCTCTTCTCCAACCCTTCCTGTTTCTGTGCAGCCCAATCCATGGCCGCCTCAGGTTGAGCTAAACAAAAAGTATAATAACATTGCCACATCTATCTGGGCAGCACCATCAGAGCATATAAGTTATCTCATGGCAACAGTTCAACTGGAAGAACACCATATACCCACAAAAGCACCACAGTATGGCATTAACATTACAGGGACATACAGGTGTAGAGAAGGCTTGATGAACTTCTTTCAGACAGGGACAACTGTCAATGGAACATACAACTGGTCTGGTGGCGGGACTACTGCCGGACAAATGGTGGGAAATGATTATGTAGGTAATTTTCGTGACAAGGGGGGTGCAGGAGATTTTATATATAGATTCTCTCCTGATGGAAAGAGCTTTCAGATGGACTGGCGCCTAACAGGAGAGACCCGCTTCAGGGATGGAGGACGATGCGAAAAGGTCCAATAGTATTATCCTGATAGAGGTGTTTTAGATGTGAGACCTTTAAAAGGGTCTCTATGCATATCTGTCAGGTATCTTTTTTAGTTTTTTCTCCTGTTCCACAAGATAGGCAACCTGTAATATCCTTGCCTCATCAAGGGGTTGACCTATAATCTGGAGACCTATGGGTAGGCCTAAAGTATCAAAACCACACGGGACAGATATGGCAGGCAGTCCTGCGAGATTGACAGGGATTGTGAATATGTCAGAAAGATACATCTGGAGTGGGTCATCAGTCTTCTCACCAATCTTAAATGCAGTAGTTGGTGACACAGGTGTGGCAATGACATGACATTTCTTGAATGCCTCTTCAAAATCCCTTCTTATGAGGGTCCTAACCTGGCTTGCCTTTCTGTAATAGGCATCATAATAGCCTGAGGAGAGGACATATGTCCCGAGGATAATTCGCCTTTTTACCTCTTTACCGAAACCAGCAAGCCTTGTCTTTTTATACATCTCAATAATATCCTTGCCCTGAACCCGAAGCCCGTATTTTACACCGTCATAGCGGGCAAGGTTGGAAGATGCCTCGGCAGTACAGATTATATAGTATGTTGCTACAGCATACTCTGTATGGGGTAGGGATATATCCACAATGGATGCCCCATTTTTTTCCAATAATAACAGCGTCTCTTTTATAGATTGATTTACGTCCTGTTCTATCCCTTCTATAAAATACTCCTTTGGTATACCTATCCTCATCCCTTTTATATCCCTGCCCAGCATCTCTGTAAAATCAGGGACAGGATGGGGTATGGATGTGGAATCCATATGGTCGTATCCAGCAATGACATTCATTACCACCGCGCAGTCAGTTACATTTCTTGTGATGGGCCCTATCTGGTCAAGGGAAGATGCAAAGGCAACGAGACCATATCTTGAGACCCTGCCGTATGTTGGTTTCATACCCACTACACCGCAGAGGCTTGCTGGTTGCCTTATAGAACCCCCTGTATCTGTCCCAAGGGATGCCACGCATAACCCTGCTACTGTTGCAGCAGCTGAGCCTCCGCTTGAACCACCTGGTATCCTATCCAGTGACCAGGGGTTTTTTGTTGCCTGATAAGCTGAGTTTTCTGTAGATGAACCCATGGCAAATTCATCCATATTCAATCTGCCGAGGTGCACATAACCGTCTACATTTAGTTTTTTAATCACTGTGGCATCATAAGGGGCTATAAAACCTTTGAGTATCTTTGATGCACAGGTCGTCTCCATGTCTTTTGTGCATAGTATATCCTTTATACCAAAGGGTATACCCTCTAATCTTCCTGCCTCCCCATTTTGAATGTTTTTGTCTGCCTTCTTGGCCATATCGAGGGCCTTATCTTCTGTAATCTTAAGATAGGATTGTATCTCCTGGTCATATCTTTTGATCCTCTCAAGATAGAAGCCTGTTAATTCCATTGATGTTATCTCTCTTTTTTCAAAAAGTTTGGACAGTTCTATTATATTGAGTTTCAACAGGTCTTCCATGCTATTCCTCCACCTCTATGATAGGGGGAACCTTGAAGAAAGAACCTATTACCTCAGGGGCATTTTTTGTTGATTCCTCTACAGTAAAAGAGTCCTTTACATCGTCATCCCTCAATACACACCTAAGAGGCATAGCATGGCTTGTTGTCTCTATACCATGTGTATCGAGTTTATTTAAGGCATCCATATAATCAAGTATGCTGTTTAGCTGGTTTGTGTATTGGTCTATCTCTTCTCTTGAAAGTTCGAGCCTTGCAAGGTGGGCAACATATTCAACGGTCTGACTTGTTATCTTCATCTATCCATCTCCATTAAAATTTTTTAATCAAGAATTCTCTCTTGAGTTCTCTTCTCATAACAAAATAGGTTACCCGCACTCTGCCACTGCCTTTATAATATCTCCCCTTGTTACAATGCCAACTACACTATCATTTTCTACTATAGGAACCCTGTTTATGTTCTTCTCCACCATTATCTTTGCCACGTTAAACACTGATTCAGCAGGCGAGACATATATTACATTTTCCACCATTACATCCTTTACTGTAAGGTTTTGAAAGTTTTCTGATTTTACCTTTTTTAAAATATCACTCTGACATATTATACCCACGAGCTTACCTTTATCAACCACAGGCATGCCAGCGATATTGAAGAGTTCAAACTTGTTGATTATAACAGAAAGTGGTTCTGATGGACGGCATGTAACAACGTCTTTATTCATTAGTTCTACTACCTTCATCAATCCCTCCTATGAATCATTTAAGTATATTCTATTATAATTCTACACAGGTTGTCCAAAGAGTAAGAGTTCCTGTATATACTTCTGCAGGGTCTCGACTGTCTTCATTGCCTTCCGTATCCTCTCTTTTTCCTCTGTGCCAAGCATATCAGGGCTTATATAATTTGGGTTTGAGAGTTTTTCACCACCCTGGTCATGCCTGATATTAATCTGGTTTATAATCCTGAACCTGACGAATGTAAGATATGCCTCTACAAGTTCATTATACATCTCTTTTTTAATGATGCCCATATCTTTGAGTATCTTGATACGTTTCAGTGTATTGGTTTCATATATATTATTTGACAGGGCGAGCATCCTCACAGATAGTATAAGAGGTGACCACCCTGTGAGCTTTATGTTGAATCTGTCTTTAAATTCACCCTCTTTCTCTGTCTTAAAGTTTCCAAAGAATGTCAGGGCTGTAGGCATTATAACTGCAGTCCTTACAAACTCCTTCATTATGTGCTTATTTTCTGTGAGGAATGAAAAAAAATACCTCATCAATTCATCAAAGAGTATTTTTTTGCCCTTTATAAGCCTGGCATCTGTAAGGATTATTATATCAAGGAGCTCAAATTCACTGTAGTCATTGGTTACAGTGGCACCTATCTTTTTTTTCCATGCTGATATACTGCCAAACCATTTTGGATTAGTGGGCATCACATTGCCCTTGCACTTCTCAAAGCCAACCTGGTCAAGCCTCTCTACTGCCTTTTCGGCAAATTTTCTGAAATAAAAGGAGACTATCTCCTCTGGACTACCTGTATCTATACCCTGTTTTGATGCTATTTTTTTAAGGCCCTCAGGGATTGAAGACCTCCCAGGGTCCTCAAAGACTATAAGGTTATCCTGGTCTGTGACAAGTGTCTGTTCATCCCTTCCTTCACTGCCGAGTCCTACCCATATATAGTTTACAGGAGGTATGCCAAGGCCATCAGAGACCATCTCCTCTTCCACGAGACCCAATACCTTTATTGTTATGGCATCCCTTATTATCCTGAAAAGGTCATGGACATCTGTGATGGTATCCTCCTCGAGAAAGAAGTTTTCAACTCCTATTGCTGCCCTTTCGTGACATTCTCTGAGCTCCTCATAGGATTTGGTATTTTCTACCCTGTCCATGACAAGGTTGTTTAATTCTGATTCAAAGGCCTCATAGTCTCTGAGTCCTGTGAGGAGATGTTCCTTTAGTTCCTGGAGGATCCTGTATCGATCATGCCTGAGCAGGGTCTTATCCTGCATTATCTCTTTATAATCAGAGACAAATTTTTCTACTATCCCAAAGTTAAGGGCCATCAGCTTTCCATTATTCTTTTAAACATATCCCTGCTTGTTAAAAGTTTATTCCTCTTCTCAAGCATGGATTCATAGAGAATCTTATTCTTGTTTATCACTTCTTCAGGTGCTTTTTCAAGAAAAGAAGGATTTTTTATTTTTATGTCCAATTTTTTAAGCTCTTCTTCTGTTTTTGTGATCTCTTTTTCTATCCTGCCAAGTTCCTTTGGTATATCAATCAGGTCTTTCACAGGAACAAATACCTCTATCCCTTCATAAATGCCGAGTGCAGCCTTCTCAGGTATCTCATGGGTTATAAAAGACAGGTTCTCAACCCTTGCCAGTTCTTTAATATAATAGCTGTATGCGTCTAAGGGTGCTTTGTATCTATCTGTTCTTATAGATACATCAATCCTTATATTGGGTGCGATGCCTGTTTCACCCCTTATATTTCTAATCACATCCACGACACCTATTATGACTCCCATGTCTGCCTCACTTGCCTCGTCTGTCAAGCCCTCATCAAAAGCAGGGTATGGCGATATCATGATGCTCTGTTCTTCCTTAACTGGTAACCTCTGATATATCTCTTCTGTAATAAAGGGCATGATAGGGTGCAAGAGTTTCAGTGTATCGGTAAAAACCTTGAGGAGGACCTTTTTTGTTGCTGCGCCATTAAAGGAGGTTATCTTTCCATAGAGGTTTGGTTTTATAAGTTCAAGATACCAGTCGCAGAACTCCCTCCAGATGAAACTATATAATATGTTTGCTGCATCATTGAATCTGTAAGTATTTATGCTCTCGGCCACATCCCTTATAACCTTTTGCAGCCTCGATAGAATCCATCTATCAGGGATAAAATCTGATGAGACATTTGTTTTATCTCTCTCTTCATTAAATGGGGCATAATCTTCAAGGAATGATAAGGTTAGACGTGATGCATTCCATATCTTATTCACAAAGTTTCTCACACCCTCTATCCTCTCTTCTGAAAGGAGTATGTCCCTGCCCTGGGCTGCCAGCATGGTAAGGGAGAATCTGAATGCATCTGTCCCGTATTTATCTATTATTATAAGGGGGTCTATGACATTGCCTCTTGATTTGCTCATCTTTTTACCCTCTGCGTCCCTGACAAGGGCATGGATATAGACCTCCCTGAACGGGACATCACCCATAAACTTCATGCCCATCATAATCATCCTTGCCACCCAGAAGAAGAGTATGTCGAAACCTGTGATGAGAAGGGATGTGGGATAGAAGGTTTTTAGGTCTTGGGTATCTTCAGGCCACCCCAAGGTGGTAAAGGGCCACAATGCAGAGGAAAACCATGTATCCAGGACATCTGACTCCTGTCTTAATTCGCCGTTGCATCTTACACAGTTATGCAGGTCCTCCGTAGATACATATACCTCATGGCATCCATCACAATACCATACAGGTATCCTGTGACCCCACCATATCTGCCTTGATATGCACCAATCCCTTATGTTTTCCATCCAGTCGAAATAGACCTTTTCCCACATCTCAGGGATTATCCTTACCCTGTGGTCTCTTACTGCCTCTATTGCTGGGGCAGCAAGGGGCTTCATCTTTAAAAACCATTGGGTTGAGAGTGTAGGCTCAACAACAGTCTTACAGCGATAACACTTACCAACACCGAGGTTATAAGGCTCTATCTTTTCAAGGAGACCTTTTTCTCTAAGCTCCTCTATCATCTTGTCTCTGCATTGAAACCTGTCCATGCCTGCATAATGGACAGCATTCTCATTCATCCTGCCATCATCATCCATAACCCTTACTGTATCGAGTTTATGCCTCTTTCCTATCTCAAAGTCATTTAAGTCGTGGGCAGGTGTTACCTTTAATACCCCTGTACCAAAGGCAGTGTCCACATAGTTATCACCTATAACAGGTATCTTTTTTTCTGCTATGGGCAGGATAACATAACCACCTATATACTTTTTGTATCTTGGGTCTTCAGGGTTAACTGCCACAGCAGTATCCCCAAACATGGTCTCAGGTCTTGTGGTCGCCACTGTTAATGCGCCAGAGCCATCTGCAATGGGATATTTTATATAGTAGAGGGCACCTTTTGTATCCTCATGTTCAGCCTCGAGGTCAGATAGGGCTGTCTTACACCTGGGGCACCAGTTTATTATGTAATTGTCCCTGTAGATGAGCCCTTCATTATAGAGCCTTACGAACACCTCTCTCACTGCCTTTGAAAGCCCTGTATCCATAGTAAAGCGTTCCCTTGACCAGTCACAGGATGAACCGAGCCTTTTTAACTGTTCAATGATTGTATTTCCTGATTTTTCCTTCCACTGCCAGACTTTCTCTATGAACCTTTCCCTACCCAGGGCATCCCTGGTGAGACCATCTTTTGCAAGCTCTCTTTCTACAACATTCTGGGTGGCTATACCTGCATGGTCTGTCCCTGGTACCCAGAGGGTATTAAAGCCTGCCATCCTCTTATATCTTGTAATGATATCCTGGAGTGTGTTGTTCAGGGCATGGCCCATATGGAGCGATCCTGTTACATTAGGCGGTGGTATGACCATAGAAAACGAAGGGCCTAATGGGTTGTTATAGGCCTTAAAGAATCCCTTCTCAACCCAGAAGGAATACCATTTTTCTTCTATCTTGTGGGGATCGTATACCTTTTCCATATCTATTAACCTCTTTACGATAAACTATCTGAGCTCAAAAACATCCCAGTATTTCAGGTCTATATTATACAGGTATGTTCCACGGAAGTGGTAAAAAAATCTTCTCAAAAAGATTAAAGGCATATCTGTCAGTCATGCTTGCAATAAAGTCGCAGACACACCTCTCCCTTTCATCATAGAAATCTTTTTTTCCTGTCTCTTTAAGAAAGGCATCAGGTTTTTTTAAAAAATATTCATAGAGGTCTGTGATTATCCTCGAACACTTTAAAAAATCACCATGGACTATATCGCTGTCATATACCCTTTCATAGAGAAAATCCCTCAATTTAATTATATAAAACTCAAGCTCATCACCAAAGCTCAACGTCATATCAGGGCTCTCCAAAGTCTTATTTATAACACCTCTCACCATTGTATCAATCCTTTTGGAGTGGGATGTCCCGAGAAACCTCCTGCAATCCTCAGGTATATCCTCTTCCTTTATAACATTGCCTGATTTGGCATCATCTATATCATGGTTTATATATGCGATAATATCTGCGATCCTTACTACCTCTGCCTCCTTTGTAAGGGGTTTATCTTCCTTATCCCTGATGATAATCACGCCCTTTCCCTTGGAGTGTTTTAGTATGCCGTCTCTGACCTCTATAGTAAGGTTTAAGCCCTTCCCATCCCTTTCAAGTAGGTCAACCACCCTTAGGCTATGTTCATAGTGCCTGAAGCCTTCATGGTGAATCTTGTTCAGGACCTCTTCACCGGCATGGCCAAAGGGTGTATGTCCCAGGTCATGACCCAGTGATATGGCCTCAACAAGGTCCTCATTTAGATTGAGCGCCTTTGCTACTGTCTCTTATACACATCT
>JAOAHW010000061.1 GCA_026415015.1 Syntrophorhabdaceae bacterium | reverse complement strand
GATGTGTATAAGAGACAGCACCATAGATGCATCCATATGTCTTGCAATATCAGAGGCAGAACTCATGGGGTCATCTATTATCTTCAGTATATCACTGACCAGGTCAGGAAAAGTTGGAAGTAGGTCTACCTGTTTTAGCCTTTCTACAATCCTGTCTTTAATATCCATGTCTTTTTATAAAACCTTACAGGTCTGCAATGTTCTTATCTTTGTTGTAATCTAAAATAGTTGCAACAGAACCATCAGTGCCTTAATATGCTGCCATATTGATTTTTTTTAAGGCCTCTATTTATATATTATCGAACAATTAAAATCAAAACTTTAGTCTCAGGTGTGTTTTTTTATTGTAGCCCTTAAACTTAGAAGCGCCTGTGAGTGTATCTGACATACCCTGGCCTCTGTTATATCAAGAACTGCTGCTATCTCCTTCATGTTCAAGTCTTCATAGTAATATAGGCTAAGCACAAGCTTTTGTTTCTCCGGGAGCCTGTCTATCTCCTTTGCAAGTAGACTCTCCATATCTCTGAATTCTGCAAAATCAGCAGGGCTTTGACCCTCTTCTATGGCATATCTCATAATCTTTTCCTTATCTTCACCAGCAGATTCATATATATCCTCTATACTGATTACGGAGAGGTTTTTATAATCCTTTAAAAGGGTTAGATAATCCTCTATTTCCATATTAAGCTCTTCTGCTATCTCTTCCTCAAAAGGGTGTCTTCCAAATCTATTTTCAAGCCTCCTTATTGTCTCCTCTATCTTTTTTGCCTTTGTCCTTGTATTTCTTGAAAACCAGTCCTTTGCCCTTAATTCATCTATCATAGCGCCCCTGATCCTTAAGTAGGCAAAGGTCTTCAGTTGTGCCCCCTTTTTTGGGTCGTATTTTTCAATGGCCTCAAGGAGCCCCATAATGCCCGCAGAGATAAGGTCCTCTGTAGTGGTTTCATCATCAAACCCTTTTGTTATTTTATAGGCCAGATGTTTTATTATAGGCAGGTACTCTTCTATCAACCTCTCTTTTTCAGACTCTTTGGTCTTCCCATATCCTAATAACCTTGACATCCTTGTCTATGATACCATTTTATTACATATTTTTAAAAGTGCCTTTGTTGCCTGTGTATCTGGAAAATGTTCTACCCATAGTTTCTGTCTTTTAGTTGCCTGTCTTATATTGGCATCCATAGGTATATAACCCATAAAATCAAGATATACATCCAAAAACTGGTCTGATACAGCAAGGATCTTTCTATATACATTCAGGGCCTCGGCCTCGTCCTTTACCATATTCAAGAGTATATTAAAGTCCTTTCTACCTGTTTTATTGTATAGAACCTTTATCACTGCGTATGAATCAGCTATGCTCGCTGGATCAGGGGTTACAACAACAATTATTTCTTGGCTTATGGAGTTAAAATATATGACATTTGATGATATGCCTGCTGGTGTATCTACCAGTAGAAAGTCATAACCTGTTAGTTCCTGTAATGAAAACATGAGTATATTTCTCTGCTCCTCTGTAAGGTTTGATAACTCTACTATCCCTGATGTTGCAGGTATGATCTTTATACCATAAGGCCCTTCTATTATAATCTCGTTTATATCCTTCTTACCCTCAATCAGATCCTTGATATTGAACTTCGGTACCATTCCAAAAAATATATCTATATTACCAAGGGACAGGTCTGCATCAATAATATAGGTTGATTCATCCTTTGTCCCAAATATATACGCCATATTTGTAACTATTGATGATTTGCCGACTCCTCCTTTGCCACTTGTTATGGCTATAGTCTTGCCTCTTCTCTTTTCCATCTGTTTCCCTCTAAAAGTATTTTGTAGAATATCTCTTTACTAGGCATAATAATATCTGAGATATCTGTTCCTGTTGTGAAACAACATATCTTCTGTTCTAATAAGATTAAATTGCTCAATATATGCCCCAGTGTCTCCTCCTCATCAAGTTTGGTAAATACTATTCCCCCTATGCCTTTATCAATAAAAAGGTCAAAATAGTTCTTTATCTTTTCATCCCTTGAACCTGCAGAAAACACAAACAATATCTTTGAGTCCTTTAATCTGTTTGCAGCATCCTTTTGGATCTCCAGATTACCTGGCAGGTCAATAATCTTTTTTCTTTCATCCCTGTCAATAAGGGAACATAACTTCTCCATGCCATCACCATAAAGAGATTCTATATTTTCATTTCCATCAAATTCCTGTTTAACATCTCTTTTTTTACCATGATAGTATGTTAACAGAGAAATGGGTCTTCCAAGGGCAGTAAGCATCATCTCAAGTTTCTTTGCCGTTTGTGTTTTCCCAGAACCAGGGGGACCGAGTATCAGTATGTGGCTATTAATTTCAGTAAGGTCACTAATTTTAATCTTTTTCTCTAAGATGTCTTTTAGAAAAAAACTTGCCTTTGATGACTGGTTTGATAATTCACCGATCTCAATGTATATCTCAGAGACAACAGATAAGGCAATCCTTGAGTCTAAACCATTCTTTACCATCTTGTCAAAAATATACCTCAGAGGAAGTGGATAAGATTTTAGTCGATCCATAATAATATCAGATTCAAGCTGTTTTATCTTTTCAGAAATCTGCCTTGTTACATCATCCCTTACCTTTTCAGCTTGCCTCCTCACTGCTTTAGAGTCAAAGTCCATCTGTTCGACACCATCTTCAACAGCCACTGATATTTCGCATATTTTATTGTTGTTATAATTTATGTTCTCTTTCACATCAATAATTATGGTATCAGGCCCATATTCCTTTTTAAGGATGTCTATGCCCTTTTTTAAATCATCAAAAACATAGGTCTTAATTCTCATATACCTTAATAACCCCTATAGTCTGGATTTTTATATTAGGCGGTATCTCATTGTGGGATATGACAGTGATGCCCTGGATATACCGTTCAAGGAACCTCCTTAACCTTGACCTAATAGCAGGATGGACAAGTAGTACTGGCTGGACATTCTGGAGTATTGCCCTTTTTACCTCATTACCAAGTCTCTCTATGAACCTCTGGCTAAAGGAGAGGTCAAAGGAGAAGAGTCCACCCTGTTCTTGTGATTGCATACTGTTTATAATAGCCTCCTCTACTGATTTTTCAATGATAAGTATATTCAAGACCCCGTCAATAAGATAGGGCTTTATGATACTCCTTGCCATCCTCTGCCTTATATACTCTGTTATAACTGTCTCTTATACACATCT
>JAOAHW010000048.1 GCA_026415015.1 Syntrophorhabdaceae bacterium | reverse complement strand
AGATGCGCTTGTGAAAGGACAGATAGATATGGCTGTCCACAGTGTCAAAGACATGCCCACAGAACTGGCAGATGGGCTTACTATAGGTGCCATACTTGAAAGAGAAGACCCAAGGGACGTATTCATATCCTATACAAGGGAAAGTATAAGCGACTTAAAACCAAAAGACACTATAGGGACAAGTAGCCTCAGGAGAAGGTCTCAACTCCTCAATATGAATAAAAATCTAAATATAGTGGAACTAAGGGGTAATGTGGACACGAGGGTAAGAAAACTAACGGAAAGAAAACTCAATGGCATAATACTTGCCTTTGCAGGGGTAAAAAGGATGGGTCTTCAGGATAAGATAAAGGAGATAATACCTGTTCATGTCATGGTTCCTCCTGCAGGCCAGGGTGCTATAGGTATTGAAATAAAAAATGAAGAATGGGTCATTGAATTCTTAAGGCCTTTAAATCACGAAAAAAGCCTAAAGGAAATTACCATAGAGAGAATGATTCAGAGAAAGATAGGCGGGGGCTGCCAGGTCCCTTTTGGTATAAATGCATCCATATCAGACAAAACCCTTACCCTTAATATTTTTTTAGGCCATGAAAACGGTGATCTTATAATAAAAGAAAAATATACAGGAAATGTGGATAATACAGAGGAGATAATAGAGGGCATTATAAAAAGGGCTGCCCCTTTTTAAAGAGGGCAGCCCTGTATAATTTAACCTTGAATAAATAGAATTATTATTAACTAAACTGCGTCTTTGAATGCCTTGCCTGGTGTAAATTTTGGGACGTTCTTGGCAGGTATCTTGATCTCTTTACCTGTCCTGGGATTCCTGCCCTTTCTTGCCTTTCTCTTGGATACAGAGAATGTGCCAAAACCAACAAGTGTAACCTTATCGCCTTTTTTCAGGGCATCTTTAACTGCGCCTGTAAAGGCCTCCAGTGCCTTTGCGGCAGCTGCTTTTGTCATCTCAGCACCTTCTGCCATCTGGCTTATAAGTTCTGCTTTTGTCATAAACCCCCTCCTTTAAAGAATTAGATTAATGCAGTGTCTGTACTGCATCTATAGATAGTTTATAACTTTTAATCAAAAAAATATTCAAGAATTTTTTTTATTTTTTTTAAAAAAATGAATCCTGGTCTTATATTTCAAAAAGCTCACCATCAATCATGTTGAATCTTCTCTTTCCAGCCATACCAAGCTCAGGGTCATGGGTTACTAGTATGAGGATTGAAGAGAGCCTCTCATATATCTCAAAGATATAACGCAAGACCTCTTTACCTGTCTTTCTGTCAAGATTTCCTGTTGGCTCATCTGCCAGTATAATCTCTGGCTCATTGATCAGTGCCCTTGCTATGGCAACCCTCTGCTGCTCACCCCCAGAGAGCTCCCCTGGCTTATGATTTTTTCTATCTGCAAGACCCATAATCTCAAGAAATCTTCCTGCCCTCTCCATGGCATCCTTCATCTTTACCCTTTTTATCAAAAGGGGCATGATGATGTTCTCAATAACATTAAAATCCTGGAGGAGGTGATAAAATTGAAAAACAAATCCCACCTTTTCATTCCTAAATATACTTGCCTGTTCCTCAGTATATCTATGGATATCCTCACCCCTGAAATAAATCTCACCCTCAGATGGTCTATCCAGTGTACCGAGGATATGTAAAAATGTGCTTTTCCCTGCCCCTGAAGGCCCCATTATGGTAATAAAATCCCCCTCCATAACATCAAGGCTCACGCCTTTAATCACATTTATTTCACTGCCATTTTTATTAAAGGTCTTTTTTATATTAGATACCTTAAGAACTGGCTCATTCATCTTTTATTCATACCTCAGTGTCTCTACAGGGTCTATCTTTGAGCCCTTAAAGGATGGATATATGGTAGATAAGACACAAATCACTGTTGTTATGGACGCCACAAGGAACACATCAAAAAAGCTTATCTTCACAGGGAGGGTGCTAATATAGTATATATCCTCTGGGAGCTTTATAATCTTGTATCTCCTTATGATCTCACATATGGTATAACCGCTGAAAGAGCCTATAAGCGCCCCGAATATGCCAATGGTTATACCCTCAATCATAAATATCTTCATTATGCTCTTCTTTTTTGCACCCATTGCCTTTAGTATGGCTATATCCTTTTTTTTCTCCATAACGGTCATAACAAGCGAGCTTATTATATTAAAACTCGCCACAAATATAATAAGGGCCAGGATAATAAACATGGCTATCTTCTCAAGTTTTAAGGCAGAAAAGAGGTTTTTATTCATCTCTATCCATGTCCTGGCAAAATAGCCATGTCCAAGGTTCCTTGTTATCTCTTTCCTTACATTGTCTGCCCTGTAGACATCCTTTATCTTTACCTCTATGCCAGTTGCCTTAATACCTAAGATATCCTCTACATCCTTAAGGGACATGACCACAAGGGTATTATCAATCTCATACATCCCTGTCTCAAAGACCCCACCTACTCGTGCCTGAAAAGTCTCAGGGACTGCACCCATAGGAGATACCCCTGCAAAGGGCACCATCAAAGACAGAAAATCACCCTTTAAGATCCCCATATGCTTTGCCAATTCTTTACCTATCAGTATATTACCCTTATTGTTCAAAGACCCAATATCACCCTCTTTTATGAGCCTTCTCATAAACATCATATCTTCTGGGTTGATCCCCTTTACAATAACACCTGACAACTGTCTCCCGCTCTGTAACATAGCCTGAAATGTAACAAAGGGAAAGGCATGGGTGACATCACTGGACTTTTTGATGGTATCTAAAATCCTTTCAGGCTCTCTTATCTCACCATTCAGGTTAAGAACAAGGACATGGGGGTTTATCCCGAGGATCCTCTCCCTTATCTCATTCTGAAAACCTGTCATCACTGCTATCACAACTATCAGGGCCATAACACCAATGGCAATACCTATGATGGATATCCATGTGGTAAAGGATATAAATGCATCCTTCCTCTTGGAACGGAGATACCTAAGCCCTATTATGGTCTCATAACTCATTATATTCATGGCCTTAAAAGTGGAAAAAGTATCACCTCTCTGATTGAGGGGCTATCTGTTAACAACATGGTCAGTCTGTCTATGCCTATGCCCTCACCTGCTGTTGGAGGCAGCCCATACTCAAGGGCAGTTATGTAGTCCTCATCCATGGTGGCACCCTCTTCCTTTTCCTGTATCTGCTGCAAAAACCTCTCCTTCTGGTCTTCAGGGTCATTTAACTCATTAAAACCATTTGCCACTTCCATGCCTGCTATATATAGTTCAAACCTCTCTGTTATGTCAGGTCTGTCTTTACTCCTCTTTGCCAGAGGGGATACCTCAACAGGGTAATCTGTGATAAAGGTGGGCTGAATTAGGTGCTTCTCACACAACTCCTCAAAGACCTTGGTTATGAGCTTACCTCTTTTATCCTTTTCTGGCGCCTCTATCCCCAGTTCTTTTGCATATGAGGTAAGCCTGTTTGTATCAATAAACTCTGATATATCAAGACCACCAAACTCCCTTAGTGCATCCTCCATGGTCATCCTCTTCCATGGTCTTGAAAAATCAATCTCCTCATTGTTAAATGTAATTCTATAGGTTTTATAAAGCTCATAGACAAGGGAAGATATCATATCCTCTGTCATATCCATAAGGTCTTCATAGGTTGAATATGCCTGATAGAATTCGAGCATGGTAAACTCTGGATTATGTCTTACTGATATGCCTTCATTCCTGAAGTTCCTGTTGATCTCAAAGACCCTCTCAAATCCACCGACAATGAGCCTCTTTAGATATAGCTCAGGGGCTATCCTAAGATATAGGTCAATCCCTAAAGCATTATGATGGGTGATGAAGGGTTTTGCCACTGCACCACCTGGTATAACCTGCATCATAGGGGTCTCTACCTCAATAAAAGAACGTTCAATAAAATATCTCCTTATAAACTCCACTATCCTTGCCCTCTTTATAAAGATATCCTTTACATTGGGATTCACTATAAGGTCGAGATATCTCTTTCTGTATCGCTCTTCAATGTCTTTTAAACCATGCCATTTTTCAGGAAGGGGCCTCAAAGACTTGGTAAGGAGCTTTATCTCTTCTGAGAGTATGGTGAGTTCACCTGTCTTTGTTTTAAAGACCCTACCAGTAACGCCTATAATATCGCCTATGTCAAATCTCTTGAATATATTATATTCAGGGCTTTTCAAGACATCCTTGCGCACATACAACTGTATCCTGCCCTCCCTATCCTGTATGTGGACAAAGGTGCTTTTACCAAAATCCCTGAAGGACATGATTCTTCCTGCCACAGAGACCCTCTCATCTGTCTTTTCAAGCTCCTCAGGCAAGAGCCCACCAAAACGAAAATCCACCTCTCCTGTTGTTATATAGGGTCCCCTATCCTGTGGATAGGTATCTATGCCGAGCTCCCGTAGTTTTTTCTCCTTTTCCTTTCTTACTGCAATCAATTCATTTATAGGTTCCATAAACCATCACCTCATTTTTTTCAGGACTCTCAAGATTAATCCAAAAAAGATTATATAATCTGTCTTGACTGCCTAATCATCTATCCAGTGTCTCTACTATAACATCATAATCTAGAGTTTTCACTATTTTACAGGGTCTAATTTCACCTATATTGCCATTACCCCTTATAAATGCAATACCATCTATGTCAGGTGACTGCAGTATAATCCTCCCTGTCATGCCCATAGTATCTCTCTCCTCCACAATGACAAGGGATTCTTTGCCCTCAAGCCTCTTGAGATTTGCCCTTGATATATCCCTTTGGATTTCCATTATACTTTTAAACCTCTTTTCCTTAATGCCTTTTTTTATATGACCCTTGAATCTGTATGCAGGGGTACCCTCTTCCTTAGAATATTTAAATGCCCCAAGGTTATCAAACCGCCATTTTTTTATAAAATCACAAAGACTTTGGAACTCCTCCTCTGTCTCGTCAGGAAAACCTGTTATTACTGTAGACCTTAATATACAGTCAGGCATCTCTTCCCTCACCTTTCCTAAGAGGCCTTCAAGATATGCCTTTGTATAACCCCTGTTCATAAGTTTTAATATCCTGTCCTCTGAGTGCTGGATAGGTATGTCAAGATACTTTATAATCCTTCCCTCATCTTTTACAATACTCAACAGTTCATCATCTATCCTTAAAGGGTGTAAATATAGGAGCCTGAGATAATAATCGCCATCTATATGAAGAAGATGCCTTAGCAATTCTTTTAGGTCTCTGCCAATGTCTATTCCATAGGAGCATATATCCTGGCCTATGATATTTATCTCCTTGTAACCATTCTCTAAAAGCCATCTAAACTCAATCTCTATATCCTCTATTGACCTACTTACAATCGGCCCCCTAATATGGGGGACAGTGCAGTAGCTGCACATATTGTTACAGCCATCCATTATCTTGAGATATGCTGTTGGTTTCGCAGTAAAGACCTTTCTCGGATATGTCTCTGAAAACCTACTCTTTTTGTAAAAATAACCCTTTTTTTCAATTAGTTCCTCTATTTGGGGATAATCCCCCCTGCCTATAAAGGCATCTACCTCAGGCAAAAGCTCTATCAATTTCTCTTTATAGCGCTCTACAAGACAACCAATTACAATGAGCCTTTTTTTGTCTAAACTATCTGCCTGTGTCAGGATCACATCAATAGATTCCTTGACTGCATCTGTTATAAATGCGCATGTGTTTATAATAATGGTATCCCAGTCTTCTGAGTTTACATGACCTGCCTCTTCCAGTCTTCTCGCAATGTATTCAGATTCTACAAGATTTTTTGGACAACCAAGGCTTATAATCTTAAAATTCATGGAATTGTAAATCTACAACAAAATGATTACTAAAGCAACATGCACAGGACCCTACATCCTTGCATATGTCTTATCGGAGATTTTTCTTTATTTTCTCCAGGGCACGGGCTGTACTCAAGCGGATGTTTTTATCCTCGTCTTTTATATAATCTTTGAGTATGTCTGCTACATCTATGTCTGCCATACCAAGCTCACCTATCTTCTCAAGGATACCTATAAAATACAGCTTTACATGCTTACCACCCTTTTTTAGTGCCTCAGAAAAATAGGGCAGATACTGTCTTGTCGCATCCCTTGTATACCAGTATGGGTCTATCTTTTCAAGGGCCTCGCCTGCCGCAATTAGAACACCCTCGTTTTCATCCCACAGGGAAAGTATCAAAGGGGTGATGGCACGCTCATCACCTATCTTGCCCAGTGCCTGAGCCGCTGCCACCCTGGTTGCAGTGTCATCACTTGCAAGGAGCCTCAGGAGATGGTTTAATGCTGGCTCGCCTATCTTATTAAAGGCACTGGCTGCTGCCATGCGGACAAAGAGATTATCATCAGAAAGCAGTGTAAGAAGAGGCTCTATTGCCTTTAAATCACCTATCTTGCCTAAGGCATGGGCTGCTGCCATGCGGACAAAGACATTCCGATCTGTAGCGAGTTTGATAAGGGGGTCAACTGCCCTTATATCTCCTATCCTACCTAAGGCATGGGCTGCTGCCATGCGGACAAAAACATGGCTATCAGAGGTCAGTTTAATGATATAAGGCACCGAACGTATATCAGCCATCTCACCGAGGGCATAGACAGCCGACTCCCTGACAACATCATTTTTATCCGACAAAAAGGCTATTAGGGGATTGATTGCCTGCTCTCCCATCTTACTCAATGCCTGGGCAACAGCCATACGGACATATATATTTCTGTCAGAGATTAGCTCAAGAAGAGGTCTAATTGCCCTTACATCACCTATCTTGCCTAAGGCATGGGCTGCAGACTCACGAACAGATTCATTTGGGTCAGCAAGAAGTTTAATCAGCGTCTCTACTGCAGGTTTACCAATTTTACTTAAAGCATCAACAGAGGCAATCCGAACAGATACATTCCTGTCTTTAAAAAGACCTGTGAGTGGCCCTATAGCCTGCTCATCCCCTATCTTTCCAAGGGCACAGGCGACCTGTTCCCTGACCCCATCATCTATATCAATGAGGAGGGGGAGGAGACTCGCTGTAAGCCTTTTCTCACCTATCTCACCGAGGGCCACAACAGCAGATTTCCTGACCTGTTCATCTTTATTTCCAAGGAGGGTAAGAAGCGGGTCTATAGCAGGCTCGCCAATTCTACTTAAGGCACAGGCTGCTGCCTCGCGTATCACCTGGGGTCCATTGATTATATTATTTATTAAACCTGCTATGTCCTCTCTCAATCAAAGAACCTCATCCCATACCTGCATCTTTTAAGAATTCCTGTGCCTCTTTAAGCCCCATGGATGCAGCCTTCTTAAGGTCCCTTATGGCAAGCTTTGACCTCCCCAGGTCTGCATATACAGTCCCCCTGTGATAATAAGCCCATGCATACTGAGGATCTATATCTATGGCCCTGTTAAAGTCTCTTATTGCCTGTTCATAATCTCCAAGGTCTGCATATTTAGCACCCCTCTTACAGTATGGCTCTGCATATTTGGGGTCTATCTCTATTGCCTTGCTGTAATCATCTATCTCCTGGTGGGCGTTGCCAATCTTACCATAGGCACATCCCCTATTACAATAGGCCTCTGCATATTTGGGGTTCAATTCTATTGCCTTATCAAAATCCTTTATGGCCTGTTTTGGTCCTGTCTCTTATACACATCTGACGCTGCCG
>JAOAHW010000007.1 GCA_026415015.1 Syntrophorhabdaceae bacterium | reverse complement strand
CGGCAGCGTCAGATGTGTATAAGAGACAGGATGTACACTATGATTATCAACAGCTCAAGCCCCTTTCTTCCATAAACCGGGGTCTTTTTGTCTTTGCAAGAAAGGGCGATGACATGACCTTTGTCCATTCAGGCTGGGATGAAGGGATAGAACCCTATCGTTTCAGGTTGTCCTATGGAATGGATAGGCCTCCCATTATAGCCCATACTGTCCTTGATAGGGTCCTTTTCAGGGCAGGGGAGACGGTTCATATGAAGCATTTCTTAAGAAGACATACTACAGCAGGTATAAGGTATACAGAAGATATTGTGCCAAAAAAAGTATTCATCAAGCACATGGGGAGCAGGGAAAAATATGAACTGACCCTAAAATGGGATAAGACAAAAAGCCAGGGAGAGTCAACGTGGGATATACCGAGGGATGCAAAACTGGGACATTACTCTATTGTCCTTGCCACAAAGGATGAAGAAGAGACGTTTGGCTATATGACAAAATCAAGCCTTCAAAGCGGTGAATTCAGGGTTGAGGAATTTAAGGTGCCCCTCATGAGGGGTGTTATAAAAACCCATACAGATAAGATTGTCCAAAGCAGTAGCCTGGAGCTTGACATTATGGTTGAATACCTCTCTGGAGGGGGTGCAAAGGGTATGCCTGTAAAATTGAGGTCCCAGATTCAACCCCGTTTTGTCTACCTCGATGAATATGAAGATTTTAGCTTTGCAAACGGTAAGGTAAAAGAGGGGATAAAGAGGCGGTCAGGCGATGAGGATATGGATCACGATGATGGAGAACAAGAAGAAAGGCCGAGCATCCAACTCAGAACCCTTGAGTTGACCCTCGGAGAGGGTGGCATGTCAAGGGCAAGGATTGAGGATATACCTATTACAACGCAGGCAAAAGACCTTATTGCAGAGCTTGAGTATAGAGACCCTAACGGCGAGACGCAGACTGTATCAAGGCGTATCCCTATCTATCCATCCAATGTGCTTTTAGGGATAATGATGGATACCTGGGGCGGTGAAAAGAACAAGATTAAGTTTCATGTCCAGGCCATTGACCTATCAGGTAGACCACAGGAGGGTATAGCTGTTTCAGCGGATATCTTCAAAAGAAACTATTACTCCCACAGAAAGAGGCTTGTAGGGGGCTTTTATTCATATGAACATGTAAGCGAGGTCAGACGAATAGCCACTATATGTAAAGGTAATACAGACAAGAAAGGTATACTCATATGCGAGGTTTCTTCACCTGTGACAGGCAGTGTAATAATCGAGGCAAGGGCAGAAGATAGACATGGAAACCCCTCCTATGCAAAGGCAGACACATGGATTGCTGGAAAAGACGATGCCTGGTTTGATGTATCTGATACAGACAGGATGGACCTCATCCCTGAAAAGAAAAGATATGAGCCTGGTGAGCAAGCCATATTTCAGGTCAGGATGCCCATGAGAGAGGCCTATAGCCTTGTAACAGTAGAGAGGGAGGGTATTATTGATGCCTTTGTAACAAAGATATCAGGTAAAGACCCTGTTATAAAGCTGCCCATCAAGGCGGTGTATGCCCCTAATGTATTTGTGTCTGTTATGTGTGTTAGGGGCAGGGTAGGGGATGTAAAGCCAACAGCCATGATTGACCTCGGCAAGCCATCATACAAACTCGGTATAACTGAGATCTTTGTGGGCTGGAAGGCCAATGAGCTAAGCGTGGATGTGAAGACAGATAAACAAATATATAAGGTCAGGGAAAAGGCATATGTGAAGGTGAAGGTGAGGACTACAGATGGAAAGGCACTACCTAAAGGCTCTGAGATGGCAATTGCTGCTGTCGATGAGGGTCTCCTTGAGATATTAGATAATAAGACATGGAACATACTGGAGCGTATGATGCAGAGGAGGGGGTATGATATCAAGACATCTACGGCCCAGATGCAGGTCATAGGGAAGAGGCATTATGGAATCAAGGCACTGCCCCATGGTGGCGGCGGAGGAAGGCAGATTACAAGGGAGCTTTTTAATACCCTCCTTTTATGGAATGGAAGGGTCGTCCTCGATGAAAATGGAGAGGCATCTGTAACAATACCCCTTAATGACTCTATAACCAGCTTTGTTATTGCTGCTGTTGCCAGTGGAGGCCAGGACCTTTTTGGCAGTGGCAGGACGAGGATCCAGACTACCCAGGATATAATAATCTCATCAGGCCTGCCTGAGATGATAAGGCAGGGAGATAGATTAAAGGCAGGGTTTACTGTGAGAAATACAACAAACGCATCTGTAGAGGTGGAGATACATGGGGCTATAAGACAGACAAGCTCCATGGGAGACCTACCTGTAATATCTGAAAAGATAGAGGCAGGTGAGGCAAAAGAGGTGGGATGGCATATAACTGCCCCTGAAGATACTGACAGGATTGTATGGGAGGTAACTGTAAAGGACAAAAAAGGTGTGGTCTTTGATACTATGAGGGTTAGCCAGAGGGTTATCCCTGTTACACCTGTTAGGGTTATCCAGTCAACCCTCATGAGACTGGAAGGGGATTTAAAGATGGCTGTAAAAGAGCCACAGGGTGCCTTACCAAAACGGGGTGGCTTAGGAATATCAATAAGGCCTAAAATCTCTAATGAGACAGAGGCAATAATTGAATATATGAGACAATACCCTTATTCATGCCTTGAGCAGAAGGTCTCTAAGGCAGTGGCCTTAAACGATAAGGCAATGTGGGATAAGGTGATGACAGAGATACCATCTCATCTTGATGCAAATGGTCTGGTAAAGTATTTTCCCCGTCAGTTTTCAGGTAGTGATATCCTCACGTCGTATATCATAACCATATCAGATGAGGCAGGTTTCAAGATCCCCGAGGCAGCTGAGGTCAGTATGCTCCAGGGTCTTAAAAATTTTGTAAACGGACGATTTGTAGATATCCAGCCCTTACGGACAGCAGACCTTTCTATAAGAAAACTATCTGCCATAGAGGCACTATCGAGAAAAAAGCAGGCAGAGCCATCTATGGTAGAACCTATAGGTATTGACCCTGAACTCTGGCCAACCTCGGCAGTTATTGACTGGATTAACATATTGAAGAGGGTTTCGGGGATTAAAAACAGAGACATTAGGATGAAAGAGGCAGTGCAGATCTTGAGGTCAAGGATTAATCTCCAGGGTACTACAATGGGGTTTTCTACAGAGAAAAGGGATAATCTATGGTGGCTTATGACAGGGGTCGATGTAAATGCCATAAGAACCATACTTACCTTTATGGATGACCCCCAATGGAGATATGATATCCCAAGGCTTATAAGGGGTGTAATAGCACGACAGAAGGCAGGGATATGGAATACCACCACAGCCAATGCATGGGGGGTCCTGGCATTAAAAAAGTTTAGCAGTATATTCGAGCAAGAAAAAATTACAGGAAAAACAGTGATTACTTTAGAAAAGACCCAGAAGACTATTGAGTGGGATAGATATAGTTCAGGGGACAGCCTTCTCTTTGGATGGCAACCATATATGGGAAGACTCCATATCTACCATAGTGGGAGTGGATATCCATGGGTTACTATCTCAAGTATAGCTTCTATCCCAAGAAAAAATGAGGTCTCTACAGGTTTTAAAGTCAAAAAATCTGTTACACCCATAGAACAGAAAAAAAAGGGTGTATTTAGTATCGGAGATGTCCTGCGGATTAGGCTTGATATGGATGCCCAGGTAGATATGACATGGGTTGTGGTATCTGACCCTGTGCCAGCCGGTGCAAGGATTATAAGAGGTAGTCTTTCAAGGGGTTCAGATATACTTACAAGAGACGAGAAAATTGATTATCAAATATACCCTGTTTTTGAGGAACGCTCCTTTGAGGCGTTCAGGGCATATTATAGTTTTGTCCCCAAAGGTAGCTGGTCTGTGGAATACACAATCAGGCTCAACAATGAAGGTATCTTCAATCTCCCTGAGACAAGGGTGGAGGCCCTGTATGCACCTGAGATGTTTGGTGAGATACCAAACAGGCAGTTCTCAATAAACAAAGAAAGGTGAATTAGGATATTAAGATGGTCATGATAAGGAATAGAAAGATTTTTTATGTTTTTGCCTTTCTCACTGTATTACCCCTGTCCATATATGCCTTTATTATTTCCAGCACAAGCCATATACCTGAATTTAAAGAGGTATTGCAATCGTATAGAAAATCAGATGCTGTCCTTAAAGACAGACACGGTGAGATAATCCATGAATTGAGGGTTGATTATAAGGCAAGGAGGCTTGACTGGACAGGGCTGGATGATATATCCCAGTATCTAATAAAGGCGATTATACATTCAGAGGACAAAAGATTTTACAGTCATAATGGCGTTGATATCCTGGCATTTTTAAGGGCATCTTTACAGAACCTCATATGGGATAAAAAAATCGGGGCAAGCACCATCACCATGCAGCTTGCATCCATGATTAATGGAGATCTAAAACCTGTTAAAGGGAGGAGGTCTATCTCAAAGAAGCTAAAACAGATAATTACTGCATGGGAGATAGAAAAGAGATGGTCAAAGAAACAGATACTTGAGGCATATCTGAATCTTGTATATTTTCGAGGTGAACTCCAGGGGGTAGCTGCAGCATCAAGGGGTTTGTTTCAGAAAAAACCAGATAGCCTCAATCTTGAGGAGTCCCTTGTTATAGCCTCCCTAATCCGCTCGCCGAATGCAGGGATAGGTGAGATTATAAAGAGGGCAAAGGCACTGAATTTAACAATGGCAGGGGGGATACCTGATGAGAGGGTCGAAGACATAGTAAGGCAGAGCCTTTCAGCACCATACAGGATAATGCCTGCTGTGGCCATGGCAGCCCATGTGGCAAGATACCTCCTGAGAGATGAAGACAGGGAGGTGAGATGCACCCTTGACAGGCATATCCAGGGGTTTGTCACAGGGGTTTTAAAAGAGTATGTATCAAGACTTAAGAATCAGAATGTCATTGACGGGGCCGCCATTGTTGTTGATAACAGAACAGGGAATATCCTTGCGTATGTTGGTAACACAGGCTCTGATTCCTCTTATGTTTATGTGGATGGAATCCAGGCAAAGAGGCAGGCAGGGTCCACATTAAAGCCCTTTCTGTATGCCCATGCCTTTGACAGGCAGCTTATTACACCAGCATCAGAATTGGTTGATTCACCCCTTGATGTGACAACTGATAGGGGGACATACAGGCCTGAGAACTACGACAGGGACTATAAGGGTCCTGTTACTGCCCGTATTGCCCTTGCATCATCTCTAAATATCCCTGCTGTGAAGGTCCTTATGCTTTTAGGCCACGATGAGTTTGTGGATAAATTAAATGAACTCGGCTTCAGTGACCTAAAAGATGGTGAATACTATGGATATTCCCTTGCCCTGGGCACAGTGGATGTAAGCCTATATGAGCTTGTCAATGCATACAGGACCATGGCAAATGAAGGTGTTTACAGTAGCCTTAATATTTTGCAAGAGGGAAAGAATGGAGAGAAAAAAAGGGTATTTTCTAAAGAGGCATCATTTATAATCTCAGACATCCTTTCAGACAGGGATGCCCGAAGTCTTACCTTTGGTCTTGAAAACCATCTTTCCACACGATTCTGGAGTGCTGTAAAGACAGGGACCAGTAAGGACATGAGGGATAACTGGTGTATAGGCTTTACAGACAGATATACAGTGGGTGTATGGGTTGGTAATTTTTCTGGAGAATCCATGTGGAATGTAAGCGGTGTATCTGGTGCAGCCCCAGTTTGGCATGAGATAGTAAGATATCTCCACAGGGATACACCGTCCATAAGAAGGCCTAAACCACAGGGAATTGTAGTATCAAAGGTTTTTACAGGCAACAGGCACAATGGGGGGATGGAGTTTTTTATAAAAGGCACAGAACCCTCTATGGTAGGCAGAGAAGATAGAACCGATACAATAAAACCCATGATAATATACCCTGTAAAGGACATGATCATAGCCTTAGACCCTGATATCCCTTCTCAATATCAAAAGGTCTTCTTCGAATGCTCAGGAGGAGCAAAGGATATAAAATGGGTGCTCAACAATAGTGTAATCGGAGAGGGCAGGGTGATAAAGTGGTCTCCTGAAGAGGGACAACACAGATTAAAGATAGTGGATAAGGATAATGTAACACTCCATGAGGTAGATTTTCGGGTAGGGCTATCCATGTGAAACGAATCAAGGTGGAGGTGAGCAGTATAGTTTAATCAGATAACCTCAATGGGTTGAATGAGGTTTCATAGTCATATACATCCATACCCTCTTTTTGTTTTAAAAAGCCAACAGCAATATAGGTAAAAGGTGTCACACAGACCTCATATAATGTCTTGAATAGCCACTGGGAGACTGCCATTGAAAATAGGGCTCCCAATGGTATCGTGCCTATAAAAGAGAGGGTAATGAATACAAGGGAATCAAGACCCTGTCCCACAAGGGTTGAGCCTATTGTTCTGCTCCAAAGCCACCTGCCTTTTGTGGCCATCTTCATCCTGGCAAGGACATAGGCATTTGCAAATTCTCCCACAAGGTAGGCAATAAAGGATGCCATAAGCAGGCGAGGGGTAAACCCCAGTATCCTTTCATAGGCAGCCTGACCATCCCAGAATTGGGCAGGCTTTATAATGCCTGAAAGCCAGATAAAGACTGTTAGCATAAGATTACATAAAAAACCGAGCCATATAATTCTTCTTGATTTTGAATAACCATAGACCTCTGTGAGTATATCGCTTATTATGTAACTCACAGGGAAGATTATGACCCCTGCAGGCAGTATTATACCAAAGACATTTATCAGTTTTACAGATATAATATTGGATGTAATTATGCAGGTTACAAATATAGAGGCTATAATGACAAACCAGATGGAATAGTGATTTGTCACTGTCTTTGTGTCTTTTTCTTTATCCAAATTATCCATCCCAGTCCTTTGATTTTTTGAAATATATATAAGGGTTATTGCATTGTCAACAGATTTATTCCCAATAAAACCTTGTGAGATCAAGAAGGGGTCTTAAAGTTTATATTTTTTATTGAGGAAAAGGTCAAGACATGCCTCTACCACCTTCTCGTCATAGAGCTTGCCCTTATTTTTTTCAATCTCTTTGAGGGCTATCTCAATGCCATTGGCTGGCCTGTATGGACGATAAGATGATATTGCCTCTACTACATCAGCTACAGCAACAATCTTTGCTTCAAATAATACCTCGTCACCCTTCAAACCCTGGGGGTACCCTGAACCATCAATTCTTTCGTGGTGCTGGAGGACTACCTCAGCTATTGGATATGGCAGTTCAGCCTCTTTTAAAATATTGTACCCTGATTCAGGATGGGTTTTGATAAGAGACATCTCAAGCTCTGAAAGTATACCTGGTTTACTTAATATCTCAGCAGGTACTGATATTTTACCAATATCGTGGATTATACCTGCCATCCTTATGTTTTCCACAGAGTCCGCTGATAACCCTAACCCCTGGGCAAGGGCTCTCGCAAGGGCAGATACCCTTTTTTGATGACCTGCTGTATAAGGGTCACGGGCCTCTATAATCATGGATATAATCTGTATTGTCCCTATGAGAGATTGTCTCATTTTTTTCATTGCCTGTTCGAGATTTTCCTGGGCCCTTATTCTGAATGTAATATCCTCAAAACTTACAATCTGTAACCCAGATTCAAGTTGCACAGGTACAAAACTTATAGTCTTTTTAGTTCCATCTTTACATACTACATTGAATATTCTTGGTCTTTGCTCTCCTACTTTTGCTTTTTCCATATCTTTAATCCAGGCATCTATGACCATATGCCTGTATTCAGGGTCTGGATATGCCTTTTTGAACCATGTTTTACCATCAGGGGTATCACTTAAATCATAGCCGAATATCTCTATAAACTTAGGATTCACATAGAGAAATCTCTCATCCTTGTCGATGAGTGCCATTCCAAAAGGTGCATTATCTATGAGTATTGAAAACTTATCTTTCTCCTCTTTAAGAAGTATCTCTGCTTTTTTACGTTCTGTTATATCCTCTACAAAGCCTTCAAAATTTATAACATTTCCAGATTCATCCCTAATGGCCCTTGCACTCGTAGAGGTCCATATTATGGTGCCATCTTTTTTATACACCTGTGCCTCAAAACCTTTTACTACACCTTTTTCTACTAATATGGCTCGATATCTTTCCCTCTCTTCAGGATGGACATATATTTGTTCACCTATGTTGGTTATCGTTGTTACCATCTCTTCAGGAGATGAAAAACCATGTATCCTTGCCATAGCAGGATTTACTTTTATGAAGCGGCCTTCAGGGGTTGTGAGGAATATACCCTCTACAGCGTTATCAAATATAGAATAAAACCTCTCTTCAGGTATTGATGTTTTTTCTATGGCAGGTTTATGTTTTTTTAACTCCTTTCCCATACATTAAATCCCATTATATCATAGGGAGGTAAATTTTTCTTGATTTTAAGAGAATTATTTTGAATAATCAACCTGAATAGGGGTATTAGGACACATGAAGATTGAACAGCCAGGCTCACATATAGACCATCTTCTATCAATAACAAGAAACCACCACATACAACTGAGTTCAATGGCAGATTTAAAGGCAAATATATTACTTACCATGGCATCCCTTGTCATTACATTCTCTGTACGATACATCACTGAGATGAATCTAAGATATGTAGCCTTTACACTCATTGCATTTTGTATCATAACCATTGTTATGGCAGCCTATGCTGTTATGCCAAAGGTCCCCTTAAAGATAAATGAAGCAAAAAAAAATTTAAAAGACCCAAATTTTAATCTTTTATTTTTTGGTGATTTTCAGTATATTACCTATGAGGAATTTAAAGAGGAGATTGAGGAGGCCCTTAATGATCCTTCAAAGACCTATGAGCTTGCCTTAAAGGAAATCTACACCCTTGGTAAATTCCTTCAGAAAAAATATTTCTTTGTTAAGCTTGCTTATATATCTTTGATAGCAGGTTTTCTTGCCAGTGGTTTTATGATGATCATGACTGTTGTTATGCATCAATAGTACCACGCAAGAGTTTTTAAACCATATTTTAAATATAGGCAGGCGAGACATGAAAACAGTCCCACCTAAAAGAACCTATTTTTTATGGATTAACCTCACTGCAGTTTTAATCCAATTATTTCTATTGTCCTTTTCAGGTCTATCATTCGCTCAAGATATGAATGTCTTTGGTGGAGATATAGGCCAGTTAGGAAGAGATGCCTTTGGTCAGCTCTTCGGCATTATGGATACAAAGGATACCAAATCTATAAACCAGCCTACCCAGGGCAACTGGACAAAGACTCGCGCAAGGAGCATGCAGGGTGGGGCAGAGCCTACTGGTTTCTGGGCGCCTCCAGCCATATCAGATTTCAGAAGCGAAGGTATCCATAAAGACAGACCCTCTACAGGCAATGAAATCCTGAGCTTCTGGATAACAGTGCCTGGAAATATAAAGGTTGGACAGACTTTCGACTATGGTCCATGGGCAAATTATGGCACCGTCGAGAAGGCAATGGTTTGGGATGTAAATGGTTATGTCATGGGAGGTTACACCAAGACACTACAAGAAAAGGTCAAGGTGCTGGATAGACACAAACAGGTTATAGAAAAATGGGACCCTGAGCTTGGGGTCTGGAACAAGATAAGTGAGCGGGATACAACAAATGGTACAGCCGGTTTTCAGGAACAAGGACATTATCGCATAACCGTTGCTCTCTATCGCAGTGCATTCCGTCTTGCCCCTCAATATGGCACTGTCACTGTTGAAGACCCCCGATTTGACAGAAAAAACTCCCTTATCTATTATGAAATAAGCGCAAAACTCCCTTCACCTTTTTCTGGCATAGGGATGACAATAAGTGGATACGGTAAACCTGAGCGTCAGTTCAGCGCCAACGAGGGTTTCCGAAAGGACTGCGGCACCTACGATGTCCGCGCTATGGCAAAACAGGGCATAGTCGACTGGGAAACAAACTCTTCACGCATGATGAAATCATCTACAAATCCGGAATATTACAAAAATGCCTCATGGGTATTGCGGGGAAAAGACGCCTCCATCCTCTGGAAGACTGAAGACAGGGAATCCTTTCTATTTGACGCAAACTACTGGGGGGATGGCCAATATACCCTGGAGACACACCTATCAAAACAACACCAGGGACAGGGCATACAGAACATGACTGTTCAGCCAGCAATTACCTATATAACAGTCAACCAGTGCGGACCAAGCCGACATCAACCCCCAAAGGACGAGACAAAAGCCTTTGAAGGTGATACCACTAAAGAAACGATAAATATACCTGATATAGACCCGAATAAGTTTGTACAGCTCGATGGGAATAATATGAAGGTTGTCCCCCATGGCCCGCTCTTTGAGATTGTTAATCATAATCTTCCAAAGGACACCCCAAACCCCCCAGCGGATATCTGCAAAGACTGCACAAAACTTCAGCAACAGATATCCCATCGCACAAGACAGCTCCAGATCGAGTGCGACACCCCTGCACTACTCATGGAGCAGATGCTAAAGGCGCCTAAAAGATATGAAGACATGGAAAAGGACTTAGCAAAAGAGTGGGAGGCAATCGTCATAAAAGCACAGGCATTCCGTGACCCATTTACCAAGCTCGCCATTGAATATACAAAACTGGTCATGACAGCTTATAGAGAGGGTCTTGTAATCTCCGCTGAAGACCAGGCAAAATACAGGCCTACTGATCAATATGGAAATCCGTCTGTTCTCGGATACGGCATACCAAATGGTTACTGTGTCTTTGATAAAAAGAAGGTAGAGCTTGCTAACCAGCTCCGGGCCGAACAAAAAAAGATTTATGAACAATGGGCAGCATTGAGACAGGATGCCGCAAAAAAAGCCCTTTTACTTGAGAAGGAAGTAGAGGCAGCAAACAAGAGGTTTGAGGATTATTTCGAGGCCCTTCTCAATATGAGGGCAGACTTGAACAAGATGCAGATGAAGCTTTCCGAGATATACCATTCAGGAAAATATGAACACTGCTTAGGTGGTGGTGGAATAAGGACGAGCGGTGATTATACGATAGTTTCAATGGATGGTAAACAGCAGAAAGACCCTGCCTGGGGATTGCCAGGAATGAATATACAACTACCTGAACCTAAGAAGAAAATCCTCGATCCTGCTATCTTAAAAGTCCCTAAGCCCCTTCATGAGATACAGCCTTTAAAGATAAAGTGGGATGGTATAAAGCAGCTTGAGACAGACCGCAAACTTATGGAATCCCTTGCAGATGCAAAGCGGCTTCAGTATGAGGCAGAATACGGGTCCTGGTCAAACTGGGTAGGCAGTAAGCTCATGTGGCTCGCAGAAACAGCAGTAGAGCTTTCAAAATATAATCCTGCAACAGCACCGATCAGTTATTTAGACAATATTATTAAAAATGTCAATTCAGGTATGCCCATGGATAAGGCATTAGATAAGGCATATCAAGAATCTTACGGGGCAATTGCAGAAGTATATCAAAAGGCAGGGACATGGGCATACGACGCAATGTTTAAAAAACCATTCAGCGAAACAAAGAAAGACCTCGACAAGTTCGGTACAGCCATGATTGAGCTTGTCCCAAAAATATTCGAAGGTCTTGGAAACGATGTGGCAAAATATGTCCATGCAAACACAGATGTCCTCAAGGAACTCGAAAAGGATATGGATGAACTTAACAACCTTGCCAAGTATGGGGATTCTCCTGAGGCAAATACCCAGAGAATAGCCATCTATCAACGTCAGATGATGAACTGGCAGAAGATGGAAGAAGGCGGAAAGGCAATGGATAATCTTATCATGACTGTTGCCACTTCAAATACTGCCCTCAATTTTGCAAAATATGTGGGCGGGCAGGCTAATGTAGCATTGAACGGCATCAAGGAGTTTCTTAAAGAGAGCATGCTGCAGTCCAAGAATCTCGGCGCTGCGGTAGGTCAGAATTTATCTCTTGCCGCAAAAGCCACCTATCTTGACGATATGGCGAGGGCAGGGAATGTCATATCTGATAAGGTAGACGATGCTATAAGGGGCGCAAGAGAAACAGCCAGAACAGGAAGCACCCAGCTCGATGATGCCTTCCGCGCCCAGAAAGAGGCGTCAAAGCAGCTTGCAGATAAGCTCGACGATGCAGTTAAAAAAGTTCATGATAAGATAGATAAACTTGACCCCCCGAGCAAGTGGGAACCTATCAAAAAAGCAGATATTGATCCATCAAAGCTTGGAAATACCATAGGTTCAGGTAGTACTGCCACTGTGAAACAGGCAGGAGAAGGAAAAGTAGCTAAGATCCTTGATAAGTTTGTAGATCCTGAAAATGCAGACAATATCCTGTCATTGAAAGATTTTGATCCTACCACAGGCAAAAAACTGTCCAGCCAGAAACTGCAGGAGGTACTGGAAAAGGCGGTCGAGCGCCATGCAGATGAGGCCTCTGGTTTGTTGACAATGAAAGAGGCCGATATCCCATTTATAAAAACAACAGGCCAGGGTTCTACAAAGATGCAGGTTATGACAAATCAGGGGATTAAAGAGGTCAATGTGCCTGTATTTGAGAAAGCCAAGTTTACCTCAAATCAGGAAACCCTGCAAAACATTATGAAGGCTCAGAACGGTCAGATGACACGTAAGGAGATGGTAGAGGCGCTCGAATATTACAACAAAGCAGCCAATAAAGGGGTGGTTTTCCTTGACCCTAATTCTGGAAATCTTGTAAAGGAGATGCTGCCTGATGGTAACTTCCGTTATCTCGCAACAGAAGGTGGCAGTGTTTACAAGGTAGGGAATGCACAACAGGCAAGGGAGATGATGGTGGAGATGTTGACGGCTCCAGTAGCAAAGAATCCCAATGGCACAACAAATGTAGTTGGAACATTGTTCGATATGTCAGAGCGCTTCACCAGGATCGGGGGAGAAAAGGCGAGCAGTCTATTAGAAAAGGCTGCAGATTTAGGCTTTAGCTTCTCTGACCGAAATCTTGCCAAACATATAGACAAAGACCTCCTGGAGGCTTTCAAAAACCCTGAGATATGGGAAAAAACAGTAAAAGAGGCACGAAGGGCGAGTGCGCTTGCAAATAAGGCTCAATATCTCGACGATGCAGCACAGGCAGTGGTCAATAATCTGCAGCAATCTGCAGTATCGAATCAGCAAGTCATAGGTGCTGTTCAGAATACTATCCGCAAGGCCCCCGTCGTTGAAAAAGAGATCAAAGAGGTAATAAACGTAGCTGTTCCCACCGCAATCTATGGAGCCAACATTGAAAAGGTTCAACAAGCTACTGAGAAAGGTGAGATAGATAGCCTTCAGAACTTTTTTAATGACTCCTGGTTCGGTCCCATAAGTTTCCGTGATATGAGGCAAAGATACTATGATACCAAAATTGCAGATGCAGCTTAAAGGGGGTATGAAAGTGGAGAAAACATCTAAAAATACCCTGAGGAGCGCAACCTGCAATTTAAGAGTTACATTTATAATCTTGTCCCTTATCCTTTTTTCCTTCAATGCCTATTCAGAACAGGTGGAGACACCGTCGAGCTTCATAGAAAGAAAAAA
>JAOAHW010000190.1 GCA_026415015.1 Syntrophorhabdaceae bacterium | reverse complement strand
AAAACCTGCCAAAGGATACATATGTAAATATCATGTCCCAGTATACACCTGTCTATAAGGCTAAGGATTACCCTGAGATTGCCAGGAGGATTACAAAAGAAGAATACAGTGAGGCAGTGGAGTGGGCTAAAAAGGCCAGGCTTACAAGACTTGACATACAGGGTTATAGATTCTGAGGCCGTTTATAAAGGTGTTTTTTGGCATATTTTATGAAAAGAGGCTGCAAAAACAGCCTCTATTTCCCTCTATTTCTTTTTTGTCTGGTCAGCTACCTTCTGAATTGCCTTTTCTACCTCCTCCGTATCACCTAGGTAGTATTTTTCAATAGGTCTCAGATTACTGTCCAGGTGATATACAAGGGGTATACCTGTTGGTATATTTAAATTAGGTATCTCTTCATCAGGGATATTATCCAGGTGCTTGACCAGTGCCCTCAAGCTGTTTCCATGGGCAACAATTATTATCTTTTTGCCCTCGAGGATTAATGGTGATATAACATCCTGCCAGTATGGCATGAACCTTATGACTGTATCCTTCAGGCATTCGCTTAAAGGTATATCCTTTTCATCAAGGTCTTTGTATCTCGGATCATTGGCTGTATATCTGGGGTCTGATTTTTCAAGCTTTGGTGGTGGGACATCGTAGCTTCTCCTCCACTGATGGACGAGTTCATTGCCGAATTTTTCTGCCATTTCTGCCTTGTTTAGACCCTGTAATGCACCATAGTGTCTCTCATTTAGTCTCCAGGACTTGTATTCAGGTATCCACATGAGGTCCATCTCATCAAGGACAATCCAAAGGGTCCTTATTGCCCTTTTTAAATAAGATGTAAAGGCTATATCAAAGACATAACCCTCTTTTTTTAATATCTGACCTGCTGTCTTTGCCTCTTCCACACCCTTTTCAGATAGATCCACATCTGTCCAGCCTGTGAATCGGTTTTCTTTATTCCATGTGCTTTCTCCATGTCTCAAAAGAACGAGTTTATACATATTCTATTCCTCCCTATGATTTATCTGTTCCGGCAACAAACCCTATTATTATATTTATTTTGGATTTTTTTCACAATAGACTTAGACAAATTGCTGAGGAATTTTGATTTTTCGTTATTAAGAGAACCCCTGTAGCAAGACTTTTTTGTTTATGATAGAATAGATTATCATGGATATCCCCTATGGCATAAGCAAGGACATAGGTTTTAGAGAAAGTATGGAGGATCATTATGCCATATATGAGAGACCTGCAAAGGGGTTTTTAAGCGCAGAGGTATACGATGGTCATGGTGGAATCAGGGCAGCGGCTATTGCAGCAGAGATGGTAACGCCCTGTTTCCTCCATCTCTGGTCAGAAGAGCTTTCTAAAGAACCAGAGGAACAAAGACCAATACACGAATTAATTAGACAGGCATGCATAGAGATTGATGATTTTATTGTGGAAAGAGGCATTAAAAGTGGTACAGCCCTTGCTAATTTTTACATGATCCATGAAGAGTTTTTTGCTTTCAATATAGGTGATTCAAGGATTGTGATAGGCACTGAAGATGGTGCCTCAGTCCTTACTGAGGATCATAAGCCAGATATGCCCAATGAGAGGTCAAGGATAGAGGCCGCAGGAGGGGTTGTGATAAGATTTGGTGTTTACAGGGTTCAGGGTGAACTGGCCATGAGCCGTGCAATAGGCGATGCACACCTTAAACCTTATATAATAGCAGAACCATATATTGCAGAGGGTTGTCTTGGCAGGGAAAATGACTATGTAATTGTTGCCTGTGATGGTATATGGGATGTCATGGATGCAGAAGAGACTATAGATATCGCCAGGAGATATAAAGATGCCCAGAAGGCAGCAGATATGATTGTATCTACTGCTATTCAATATGGCAGCACCGACAACAAGACTGTTATTGTCCTTGATCTGAGGGGATACAGGAATAAAATAAAAAATAATAAGATGAAGATAATCAACAGGATCGATAAGGCAGTTGATTTTATTGGGCTACTCTGATAGGATTTGAAAGTTTAAAAATTTTAAAGGATAGGCAGGATATGATGGCAATAGATATTCATATCCATGTGGGGACACACAGGAACTGGACCCCATGGGTTGTAGAGTTTTTCAAAAAGACCAATCCATATTTCTATGAAAACTTTTCTCAGGAGACAGACCCTGAAAGGGTATTGGCATATCTAAACAGCCAGGGTGTAAAAAAAGGGGTTATACTTGCCGAATATGCACCTAAGGCAACCGGGGTAGTGACCAATGAATATGTGACTGATTTCTGCAAAGACCATAAAGATTTAATACCTTTTGGTTCTATATGCCTCTATGAGGAAAAGGACATCCTTGAACAGGCGAGGTATGCCTTTGAGACACTTGGTGTTAAGGGATTCAAGATGCTGCCAAGTTATGCCCATTTCTATCCCAATGAAGAGAGGTTTTATCCGTTCTATGAGTATATCCAGTCAAAAAATCTCCCTGTTATGTTTCACACAGGGACATCAATATTCAAGGGCTCCCTTGTAAAATATGCGGATCCCCTTTTTCTCGATGAGATAGCAGATACATTTCCTGAACTTAAGATCATCCTTGAACACGGCGGGAGGCCCTTCTGGTATAATAAGGTCTCATGGCTTCTCACCCGTCATAAAAATATTTATGTTGGTATTGCAGGGATACCCACGAGGCATCTGCCTGAGTATTTCCCCCATATAGACCTATATCAGGACAGGTTTATATTTGGAAGTGACTGGCCAGGTGTACCACATATAAAGCCTCTCATAGAAAAGGTCCTGGCTTTGCCTCTATCGGATACCATAAAAGAGAAGATACTATATAAAAATGCTGAGGCTATTATAGGTTCTGATTAAAATCAGAATTTAAATGAGGATAGTCTCTTTATGGCCTCTTTTATCTTTTTCTCATTTATAGTAAGGGATATCCTGAAATAACCCTCACCTTCATCACCAAAGCCATTGCCTGGTGTTACAACAATACCTGTTTTTTCAATGAGTCTTTCGCAGAATTCCTCGGATTTATATTTTTTTGGAACCTTTGCCCATACATAGAATGTGGCGAGGGGTTTTCTAACATTTATCCCTAAGGATTTTAAGCCGTCCACCACCATATCCCTTCTTTTCTGGAAACGTTTTTTCAATTCCTCCAGACTTGTCTGGTCTCCTGTCAGTGCCTCAATCCCTGCCTGTTGTATGGCTTGAAAAACACCGGAATCTATATTTGTTTTTAATTTACCCAGATTATATATGGCATCCCTATTTCCCACTGCAAAACCTATCCTCCAGCCTGTCATGCAGTATGTCTTTGAAAGGGAATGGAATTCTATGGAATATTTTTTCTCAGAATCGAACTCAAGAAAGCTTTTAGGTTTGTAACCTTCATAGGCAATTTCGCTGTATGCTGCATCGTGACATACAAGTATGTCATATTCCTTTGCAATATGTATAATCTTTTTGAAAAAATCATCGTCTCCATGGGCGCCTGTGGGGTTATTGGGATAGTTAATAAATAAGAGCTTTGCCCTTTTCAATACGTCTTTTGGGATCTTATCAAGATCAGGGAGAAAATTGTTTTCTTCCCTAAGAGGCATGATATAAGGTGTACCCCCTGCGAGGAGGGTTGAGATTTTATAGACAGGGTAACCAGGTGATGGGACAAGTACAACATCACCACTTTCAACATATGCCCACGGGATATGGGCAATACCCTCTTTAGAACCTATTAAGGTTACAACCTCATCGTCAGGGTTTAGTTTTACAGTGAATCTCTTCTTATACCAGTCTGCCACTGCCTTTCTAAAGGCATACATACCTTCATAGCTTGGATATCTGTGGTTTCTCGAATTTTCAGTGGCCTCTTTCATCCTCTCAATAATATTTGCAGGCGTCGGGATATCAGGGTCACCGATGCTGAAATCAATAAGGTCTATGCCCTTTTTTCTGGCCTCTTCCTTTTTTTTGTCAATCCTTGCAAATAGATATGGGGGTATCTTTTCCAATCTTGATGCTGGTTTAACCATCCTTTTCTTCTCCTGTCTAAAAAACATTTCTATTTATTCAAATGCCCTCAAAAACCTAAAAGGTGTAGCCATATCAGAACAAAATTAAAAGCCTCTATGGATGTTATCCATTTTTTTAAGACCCTCTAAAGGTCTTATCAAGACTATGAATTTACATATATCTTGACCTAAAGTAAAGGATTTTTTACCATCAGTTTTCATTTGAAAAGGATATGTCATGTATGTAAAATAGTGACCATGCACAGGGAATCTGATAGAGCTTTTTTGAAAAATATACCTGATGATTTTCCCTTGGATTTAGAGCCATATAAAGAGATAGGCAAGAGATGCTCTATAGATAGCGATGAGATTATAAAAAGACTCAAAAAGATGTTAGATGAAGGGGTGATCAGGAGGATAGCCGCTGTCCTATATCACAGGAATGTGTCATACACCCACAATGCAATGGTTGTGTGGAGGGTAGAAAAAGAGGATATAGAAAAGACAGGCAATATAATGGCATCTTTCCCAGAGGTAAGTCACTGCTATGAGAGGGATACAGGCGGATACTGGGGATACAACATCTATACCATGATACACGGAAAGAGCAGAGAGGATTGCTTAAGCATTGTGAGACGCATCTCTGATACCACAGGGAAAAGGGACTTTAAGATCTTTTTCAGTAAAAGGGAGTTTAAAAAGACATCAATAAAGGTGATAAATGAATAGAGAGACTTCAAAAGGGCTTTTTGAAAAGGCAAAGAAGATAATCCCTGGCGGGGTAAATAGCCCTGTAAGGGCATTTCGGTCTGTAGATGACATACCTTTTTATGTAAAAAAGGGTAAAGGTGCCTATATTTATGACGAAGACGGAAATAGTTACCTTGACTATGTCATGTCCTGGGGTGCCATAATCCTGGGGCATGCAGATGAGGGTTTAATTGAAGAGGTTAAAGAGGCACTGGCCTCTGGCACGAGTTTTGGTGCATGCCACAGATATGAGATTGCCCTGGCTGAGCTAATAACAGATGCCTTCCCTGCTATTGATAAGATCAGGCTTACAAGCTCAGGCACAGAGGCAACTATGAGTGCCATAAGGCTTGCAAGAGGCTGGACAGGCAGACAGAACATCATAAAATTCAGGGGTTGCTATCACGGCCATGTGGATTCACTCCTCGTAAAGGCAGGTTCAGGGATGGCCACATTTGGTATCCCTGATAGTGAAGGCATACTCCACGACCTCGCAAAACATACATATATAGCAGATTTTAATAATACAGCCTCTGTTGAGGCGATTGTAAATAAGGACAAAGATATAGCATGTATAATCATAGAGCCTGTGATGGGGAATATGGGTGTCATACTGCCTGATAGGGTCTTTCTCAAGGATGTGGAAAAGATATGCAGGGAAAATAAAATACTCATTATTTTTGATGAGGTTATAACAGGTTTCAGGGTTACATATGGTGGTGCACAGCACATATTTGACATAACACCTGATATTACTTGTCTTGGCAAGATTATAGGTGGTGGATTCCCTATAGGTGCCTTTGGCGGCAGGGCTGAGATAATGGATGCATTAGCACCTGAAGGCAATGTCTATCAGGCAGGGACCCTCTCAGGTAATCCTGTGGCGGTGAGGGCAGGGGCATATGTGGTTGATTATCTTAAAAGAAATAGGCATATATATGAACATATGGAAGATTACATTAAAAGGCTTAAAAATGCATCCCTTGCAATGGCAGAAAAATATAAAATACCATACAGAATAAATGCCATAACAGGTATGTGGACAGGTTTTTTTGCAGAAAAAGATGTCATAGATTACACATCAGCTATTGATTCTAACAGGTCGTTATATAAGAGGTTTTTTAAATCAATGCTTGAAGAGGGGATATTTTTTGCACCAAGCCCCTTTGAGGCATCTTTCGTGACCTCGAAACACTCTGAAGAGGAGTTATCCAAGACAATAGACGCCTTTGACAGGGTATTAGCAGATTTGGGTAATAAAAAATGAAGATAACAGACAGTATTCCAAGGGCTACAGTATCCATAGACCTCCATTTACTTGAAGAAAACTACAGGGCTATAAAATCTCTACTTGATGATAAGGTAAAGATACTCTGTGTTGTAAAGGCAGATGCCTATGGACATGGTGCAGTACAGGTGACAAGGAGGCTTGAGTTCATTGGGGCAGGGTACTTTGGTGTTGCCACTTTGAGCGAGGCCCTTGAATTGAGAAAAAACGGAATAAAATCCCCTTTATTAGTGATGAGCGGTATATTGCCCTGGGATAGCACAAGGCCCTTTATCCAGCATAACCTCTCACCTGTGGTCTATGATATAGAGACGTTAAAAAGGCTTGTTGAAGATGCCAGTGATTTTGAGATGCCTTTAAATATCCATATAAAATTTGATACAGGTATGGGCAGGCTTGGGTTTAATCAAAATGATGTCTCGTATGTTATTGATACCATAAAAGGTGCAAAAAATATCCATGTTGAGGGTCTGATGAGCCACTTCTCCTCATCAGAGATAAGGGATGATTATGGTCTAAGACAGATAGAGATATTCAAAGACATATTGAATACCATGAACTCCAATGACATCATACCCCAGTATATCCACATGGCAAACACAGGTGCCATACTGAATTATCCAGAGGCACATTTCAACATGGTGAGACTGGGTATTGGTCTTTATGGCTCTTATCCTGACCTATCTCTGACGAGTAAAATAAAGCTCAAACAGGTGATGGGTTTGTCCTCAAGGATAGCCCTTATAAGGACATTTCCTAAGGGTTGTTCCTTGAGTTATGGCAGGACATATAAGACAAAAGATAAAACAAAGATAGCCTATATACCCCTTGGATATTCAGATGGATACCCAAGGTCATTATCGAATAGAGGATTTGTATTGATAAAAGATATAAGATGCTGTATTGTTGGTAGAGTCTGTATGGACTGGATACTTGTTGATATAACAGGTCATGATGATCTTAAGGCTGGTGATGAGGTAATCTTCATAGGCAATGGCGAAAAAGACTCCATAACAGCAGATGAGATAGCACAGCTTGAGGGGACAATACCATACGAGGTACTCTGCAGGGTATCAAGAAAGATCCAGAGGACATATGTTCGATAATCTTGTAAGAAAGGTATCAGGTGTTGTTGTTTATGTGCTGAGGGAATTGGGTGGTATGGGACTCATGTTTTTCAGTGGTGTATACTGGGCCTTCAGGAGACCTTTTAAGTTCAATTATATCTTTAAACAGATGGAGTTCATAGGTGTTAAATCTGCTGGTGTAGTCATTATTACAGGCACATTCACAGGGATGGTCCTTGCCCTTCAGTCATACTATGGCTTTAGAAAATTCGGCGCTGAGGGTCTTGTGGGAACAACTGTGGCACTCAGTATGACAAGGGAACTTGGCCCTGTGCTCACAAGCCTTATGGTCACTGGGAGGGCAGGCTCTGCTATGGCAGCAGAATTAGGTACAATGAGGGTGACAGAGCAGATCGATGCCCTTATTGTGATGGCACTGAATCCAATCAAATATCTTGTCACACCAAGGGTTGTGGCATCTTTTTTTATGTTGCCTGTCTTAACAGTTGTAGCTGATTTTGTGGGTATAGTGGGCGGCTGGCTTGTAGGTGTAAAGCTCCTTGGGATAAATGAGGGTGCCTTTATAAATAAGATGACCAAATACCTCGAACTCGACGACATATATAATGGTCTTGTGAAGGCGGCTTGTTTCGGCATAATCCTAAGCGTTGTGGCCTGTTATAAAGGATTTTATACAAAGGGAGGGGCTGAGGGTGTAGGGAGGTCAACAACAGAGTCTGTGGTCATATCCAGTGTCTCTATATTGATTGCCGACTATGTCCTCACCTCATTGATGTTTTAAATGGCAGATAATGGGATTGTAATAAAGATAAAGGACCTGTATAAGACATTTGACAGCCAGAGGGTCCTTGACGGGGTCAATCTTGAGGTAAAAAGGGGCGAGATTACTGTAATTATTGGCAAGAGTGGCGGTGGCAAGAGTGTCCTCATGAAGCACCTTATAGGTCTTCTTAAACCTGACAGCGGCGAGATATGGATTGATGGGTCAGACATAACTAAACTAAAAGAAAGGGATCTCAATGAGGTGAGAAAGAAGTTCGGTATGCTTTTTCAGGAGGCTGCACTTTTCGATTCTATGAATGTTATAGACAATGTGGCATTCCCGGTGAGGGAGCATACAAAGCTGCCAGAAGAGGAGATCCTGAGGATGGCACAGGAGCGTTTAAGAAATGTGGGTCTTGCAGGTTTTGATAATAAGATGCCTTCAGAGCTATCAGGCGGCATGAGAAAGAGGGTAGGCCTTGCAAGGGCATTGATACTCGATCCGGATATTATACTATTTGATGAGCCCACATCAGCCCTTGACCCTATAACATCCCTGACTATACTGGATTTGATTAAAGAAACACAGGAGAGGCTAAAGAAAACCTATGTGGTAATAAGTCATGATATACTCGGTATGTTCAGGATTGCCCATAAGGTGGCCATGCTCTACAATGGAAGGATTATAGAATTCGGTACACCAAAAGAGATAAGGCAGAGTAAAAAGGAAGAGATAAAAGAGTTTTTAAAGGCAACAGGTATACCTGGTTTTTCAGGAGGTGATAGATGAAACAGGGTAAACTCTCCCCAGAGTTAAAGGTGGGCATTCTTGTATTGATAGGTTTTATAATCTTATTTTATATGTCCATCAGGATAGGAAAATTTGGTGTCTTAAGCGAGAAGGGATATGACCTAATGGTATATCTTGATAATGCAAACGGGCTTGATACAAAATCACCAGTTCTCATTGCTGGTGTGGAGGTTGGGAGGATCAACAGCGTAAGGCTTGATAATTTCAAGGAATTGGTGAGGTTTTCTATAAAGGAGGGTATCAAGATCCCTTCTGACAGTATAATTGCCGTTAAGACTCAAGGTGTCCTCGGTGATAAATACCTTGAGATAATACCTGGTAAAGAAAAGAAGATACTATCCAGTGGCGATAAGATAGGCAATGTCTTGACCTCACCGAGTTTTGATGAGATATTCACTCAAGTTGGAAATGCGGCAAAGAAATTCGGCAATACTATTGAGGAATTTCAAGGTATTCTGGGCAGCAAGGAGAAGGAAGGCATAAAGAAAAGCATAGATAATATACAGACTATAAGTGAGG
>JAOAHW010000132.1 GCA_026415015.1 Syntrophorhabdaceae bacterium | reverse complement strand
TTTGCCATCAACCGTACCAATGTAGAGGGACAGATGCAGGGTTCTCTTTCTATGGGTCTTGGCGAGGCATTATTTGAAGAGGTGAAGTTTGATGAGAAGGGAAGGGTAGCAAATCCTACGTTTGGTGAATACCGTATCCCCACAGCCCTTGACATGCCCAATGTAAATACGATAATTATTGAGAGTGACGAGCCTAATGGTCCATTCGGGGCCAAAGAGGTTGGTGAAGGGGCTATTATGCCAACCATTCCTGCCATATTAAATGCCATATATGATGCCGTAGGTGTAAGGGTCAATGAACTGCCTGTAACCTCTGAACGTCTCTACAATGCCATAAAGGAAAAAGAAAGGAAGAAATAGGGAAATGTCCATTTTATTTGTCCAGAACTGGGATATAATCCATGGAAAGGAGAATGAATACAAATCCTTTATCAATGACCGATACCTGCCTGAGATAGCTGAATTGGGTCTTATAGCTGTTGGTGGATATTATGTTGAGGTGGGTTTTGGTCCAAGGATAATAGGGGTATTTAGTGCAGAGAACCACGAGATTCTATCGAACTTTGTTGCCAGCAAGCGATTCAAGGACCTATTGGTTGACCTCAAATCCATAATCTATAACTATAGGGCATCTGTATTAGAGCCAACAGGGGCTATAAAAAGAAGGGGATATACCATACAGAAGGGTGTGTGGAAGTTCAATCAGTATTATGACATAAGACCAGGATTGAAAAAGGCATACGCAGAGTTTGTTTTGAATGAGCATCTCCCCACCATGCAGAAGATAGATTATGTAGAGGTCACAGGAGGCTGGAATGTAGTCCTGGGCGGCTTCAGTGAGATTATTGCAGAATTTACCTTTAAAGACCCTATAGATATTGGAAGGCTCCTGTCAAATGAGGATTTCAGAAGGATTACGCTTAAATTAAAAAATGAGTTTGTCCTGAATTACATGAGTCGTATCTTGAGGACAACAGAGCGATTCGATGAACCAAGGTGGTTCAGATTATGAAAAAAGAAGGGGGGTGTATGGTTTTTATAATTCAGGTCTGAAATAAGGTCTGAGTTAACATTAAAATCAAGGGGGGTTAGAAATGGCAGAGGCAAAGAAGTTTCCTTTTGCAGATGAGGTTGTGCTCCCACCGGAGCTCGAGGGCTGGGAGGAGATGTATGCACCTCAGCGTCTTTTTAGCAAAGACAGAGAAGATTGGGAAAAGAGGCATTTCTGGTATCAGGACAAGATCCATGCACCTGAACCACTATATCCACTTGACGACATCTTTCAGTCATCATGGCAGATAGCCCTATCACAGTTCACCACCAGGGTATTTTGTATACCCCCTGCACAGGGCGTGGCACAAAGGATACTGGGCTGTTACATGTATATAACTGCAGTAGAACCTCCTCCTCCAGAGATAATGGGAGAAAAGGCAGAGCGGTTTGGTAAAAGGGTTCCCTATGTATTTCAGAACTACAATAAACTCTGGGACAAATGGTATGAAAAATTCGATGCCCTTGGAAAAGAGATGAAGGCATTGAAGGTGATAAAGGAGTTTGACAAATATGTCCCTGAAGAAGAGGTCATACCATATCCAAAGGGATATACCCAGGCATATGAGCTTATAGAATCATTCAATAATATTGTAAATATGATAACAAAGGCATGGCAATGGCACTTTGAATATCTGAACCTTGCCTATCTTGGTTATCTTATGTTTACAGACACGGCAAAGAAATTGTTCCCGGGGATTAAAGAGAGTACTATAGGTAAGATGGTGGCAGGTGCTGAGGTGTCTATGTTCAGGCCAGAGGAGGAGTTGTGCAAATTAAGCAGGCTCGCTATGGAGAAACCAGCAGTGGCTGCTATCTTAAAAAAGGACATATCAGTAGAAGAGAAGATAAAGGAACTAAAAGAAACAGATGGAGGGAAGGCATGGTTTGAAGAGTTCGAGAGGGTCAAGGATCCATGGTTCTTTGTTTCATGTGGTAGCGGTTGGTACCATTATGAAGGGAGCTGGATTAATAAACTCGATGTACCTTTCAGTTATGTAAAAAGCTATATAGAGAGACTTGAAAAAGGGGAAAAGATTGAGAGGTCTTTTGCAGAGATATCTGAGGAGAGGGACAGGCTTGTAAATGAATACAGAAAGCTTATAGGTACCGAGGATGACAGGAAGTCATTCGATGATGCCTATAATATAGTGAGGACAATCTACAAATATGCAGAAGACCACCTCTTCTGGGTCGAGCATTGGTTCCACACAATATGGTTTGAGAAAATAAGGGAATTTGGGGAACTCCTTGTGAAGTATAATGTCCTACAGAATACAGATGACATCTATGTCTTCAACCGCTTTGAGGTGCCCATGCTCCTTGAAGACCTTGCTACATCCTGGGCCCTTGGAGAGGGCGTGCCAACAAGGGGGAAATACTGGCAGGAAAAGGCTGCAAAGAGAAAGAAGATACTTGAGGCTGCAAAGAAGTGGCTACCTGTGCCTGCCCTTGGTATTCCACCTGAAGAGGTAGCAGAGCCTTTTACTGTTATGTTGTGGGGTATTACCTCTGAGAAGGTTGGTGAGTGGCTAAAAGGCGGCGGCGGTGAGGTGGTGACAGATGTCAACGAAATCAAAGGATTCGCATCATCTGCCGGTGTTGCTGAAGGCCGTGCAAGGGTATTAAAACTCATGGAGGATGTTGTAAAGCTTGAGCCCGGTGAGATTATGGTTGCGCCATGCACAAACCCGTCATGGGCACCTGTTTTTACTAAGATTAAGGCAGCAGTAACAGATATAGGTGGTCTCACTTCCCATGCAGCTATTGTTTCAAGGGAATATGGTCTGCCAGCAGTTACAGGTACTGGTATCGCTACGGCTGTTATAAAGACAGGGGATATCATAAGGGTTGATGGCTCTACAGGGACCGTAACAATAGTAAAAAAGGCATAGTGTCTTTAAGGTCAGGGGAGATACCCCTGGCCTTTTTTTTGTTTAAATAAAGGGGGGATTTTTTTATGGGTGAAAAGTGGATTTACTGGTTTAATGAGATAGGCCAGGAATATAATAATATAGTGGGCAAAAAGTGTGCAAATCTCGGTGAGCTCACAAAGGCAGGTTTCCAGGTGCCTCCAGGTTTTGCCCTTGGTGTAGATGCCTACAAGAGATTTATGACACAGACAGAGGCAACAGAAATGCTCCTCAAGTTTCTAAAAGACTTCCATGCTGACCCTCATAATGTGGCTGATACATTGAAGTTTGAAGAGGCATCAGAGAAGATGAGGGCTATTGTAGAATCAATAAAGATGCCCACTGATATGGAGAAGACAATAAAAGAATATTATGGAGAGCTATGCAGGATTGCATGCTGTGAGAATGTATATGTGGCTACCCGCTCTGCAGGACCTGTAAGTCATCCAGGTCAATATGAGACATACCTAAATGTGTGTGGTGCAGATGATGTAGTCTTTAATGTAATACGAGTATGGTCAAGCACCTTTAATACCCGTTCTATCATAGCAAGGGCAAGGTTAGACCTGCCGCTTCATTTTGACCCTATAGGTGTAGCGGTTTTAACAATGGTGGATGCTAAGGCAGCAGGGGTTATGTTCACTGTGAACCCTGTAAACGGCGATGTGGCCAAGGTAGCCATAGAAGGTAGTTTTGGCTATGGAGAGGCTGTGGTATCAGGAAATGTAACACCAGACAGGTATCTTGTAGATAAGGTGACTATGGAGATAGAGGAAAGGGTTATATCAGACAAGGGTGCTGAATTTGTCTATAACCCTGATACAAAAGAGATGGAATACAAAGAACTGCCGCCTGACAAGAGAAAGGTGCAGTGTCTTGAAGATAGAGAGATATTGGAGCTAACAAGGCTTGCAAAAGAGGTAGAAAAACACTTTCAGTGCCCCCAGGATATAGAGTGGTCTATATCAAGGAGCCTTCCTTTTCCTAAGAATATATTCCTTGTTCAGGCAAGGCCTGAGTCTGTATGGGGTAAGAAAAAGAAGGAGTCTGTCCTCGGAAAGAAAAGTGGTATGGAACTACTATTTGAGAGGGCTTTCACGCCTGTGAAGGTAAAGATTTAAGGATGCCATGAAAAGGAACCTGCTAATTATAGCCACAATGGATACAAAGGGTAGGGAGGCAGATTTTATAAAGGCATGCGCTATTGAACAGGGCGTTGACACATTACTTATGGATATAGGGACCCTCGGTGAATCCTCTGTAAAGCCTGATATTACAAGTTATGAGGTCGCAAGAGTAGGGGGGTATAACCTTGATGAGATAAAGTTAAAGAAAGACCGTTCAACGGCTGTAAAGGCCATAGAGGAAGGTGGGGCAAGGCTGGCAGAGTGGCTATTCAAGGAAGGAAAAATAGATGGTGTTATAGGTATGGGGGGTGGCACAGGTACCGGGATTGTGAGTTTTATCATGAGACGCCTCCCATTTGGTTTTCCAAAGTTTATTATCTCCACTGTGGCCTCAAGGGACATAAGGGAGTATATAAGGACAAAGGATATTGTAATATTTCATTCTGTGGCAGACCTCCTTGGTTTCAATGACTTTATCAGAAAGATTCTAAGGCAGGCCACATCTGCAATATGCGGCATGATGAAGGAGGGCTTTGAGATAAAAAGTTCCAAACCCATGGTTGCTGTTACAGCCTATGGTGTAAGCTCTGCATGCGCATTGAATGCTGAACCCTTTCTTGAGAAAAAAGGTTATGAGATGATAGGATTCCATGCCAATGGTATAGGTGGTATGGCTATGGAAGAGATGATTGCCCAGGGCATGATAGCAGGTGTCCTTGATTTTACCCCTCACGAGATAGCAGATAATATGTTTGGTGGTTACTGCAGGGGTATAGGGCCTGAGAGATTTGAGACCGCAGGTAAGATGGGTATACCTCTTGTCTTTGCCCCTGGTGGGCTTGACAATGCAGTGTTCAGTCCTTTTTATCCCATGCCTGATATATTAAAGGGCAGAAGGATATATACCCATGATATAAGATTCTGCGTAAGAATGGAAAAGGATGAGATGTTGATGTTTGTCCGCATCATTGGAGAAAAGCTTAACAGATATAGAAGCCCTGTTTATGTGTTGATACCCAAAAAAGGATGGTCTGAGGCAGATAGAGAGGGTATGGAACTCTATGACCCTGCTGTTAATAAAGTCTTTGTAGATGAGCTAAGGAGAATACTCCGATATGATATACCTGTTGAGGAGATGGACTGTCATATAAGTGACAAAAGATTTGCAGAGAGGGCAGTAGATATACTCGATAAAATGATAAAAGGCCCTTGATGGACACCCTTTTGATTAAGGAAAAATCAGGTAGGTTTGAAATTCATGCCCAGATCAATATCATAGGCGATGATGTTCTCGTTGTCATAACTGGCGGTAGAGAACACATAGGGGCCATAGGAATAGGTCAGCCAAGACCAAGTTTACAAGACCCTGATAAGATAAGCGCCACAAGCTCTGTTTACACCTTTTTAGGTCATAAAGAGGATGTGGTTGCAAAGGGATTGTCAGAGAATCTATCAAAGGGACTGAATAAAAAGGTTGTAGTAGTTGCAGGGATTCACTGGGATAATCTAAAAAAAGAGGAGATAGAGGAGATTTTAGATATCTGCAGTAAGATTGAAGAGAGGATCCTGGAGGAGATGAAAAGACCATGAAAAGGATTATTGTGGGTATTACAGGTGCAACAGGTATAATATACGGGGTAAGGCTCCTTGAGGTCTTAAAAGGGCTTGATGTGGAGACCCATCTTATACTATCCGATGCCGCTAAAGAGAATATCCTGATTGAGACCCAGTATAAGATAGAATATGTGGAGGGTCTTGCATACAAGACCCATAGTATAAGAAACCTCGCTGCATCCATATCAAGTGGTTCATTTAAGACATATGGTATGGTTGTTATCCCCTGTACCATAAAGACCCTCTCGGGTATAGCCAATTCATATAATGATAACCTCATTGTCAGGGCCGCTGATGTGGTTTTAAAGGAAAAGAGAAGGCTTGTCCTTGTAGTAAGGGAGACACCTTTTCACAGAGGTCATATTGAGCTTATGATGAAGGTAGCGGATTTAGGTGGTGTAATACTACCTCCCTGTCTCTTATACACATCTGACGCTGCCG
>JAOAHW010000079.1 GCA_026415015.1 Syntrophorhabdaceae bacterium | reverse complement strand
CTATATCACCTTGAGCAGGTAGATGGTGATTATGTTCTCATACTATCCGGTGACCACATATATAAGATGGATTACAGTCATTTTATAAGATATCACAAGCAGAAAAAGGCAGACCTCACCATATCTGCCATAGAGGTGGATATCTCTGAGGCACACCGCTTTGGCGTTATAGAGGTAGATAGTTCCTCAAGGGTATGCGGTTTTGAGGAGAAGCCTGAAAAACCAAAATCCATACCCCACAAACCAGGTAAGGCATTTGTATCTATGGGTGTATATGTATTCAACAGGGATGTGCTCTTTGAGATCCTGAAAAAGGACGCGGAGATGGATTCAACCCATGATTTTGGAAAGGATATAATGCCACTTATGTATCATGATTACAGGGTATTTGTCTACAGGTTTGGCTCTGGTGGTAGCAAAGATGCAAGCTACTGGCGGGATGTGGGGACCATAGATGCCTACTGGCATGCAAACATGGACCTGGCTTCTGTTAGTCCAATATTTAATCTCTATGACAAAAAATGGCCTATCAGGACATATGAGGGCCAGTATCCCCCGGCAAAGACAGTATTTGCCGATGAGGATAAGGGCAGGGCAGGTAAGGCACTGGACTCTATCATATGTAGCGGCGTTATAATAAGCGGTGGTAGGGTAGAGAGGTCTGTTTTATCGCCAGGTGTCAGAATAAACAGCTATGCAGAGGTAACAGAGTCCATCCTTTTCAATAATGTCACCATAGGTATGAGGGCAAAGGTGAAAAGGGCAATAATAGATAAAGGTGTCAGGGTTCCTGATGGGATGAAGATAGGATATGACCTTAAAAAAGATGCCCAGCGCTTCTATGTATCTGAAGAGGGTATTGTGGTGATACCAAAGGGTGAGATACTTTAATCTATTCACATCATGAAAAAAAGGGTGGGGTAATGCCAGAGATACGTTTCAATACCATAACTGGAGACTGGGTTATAATTGCCACAGAACGGGCAAAAAGGCCTGAAGACTTTCACTGTAAAAGAGAAACAAAGGAGGTACCAGCTTACTCTGAGAAGTGTCCTTTTTGTCCTGGCAATGAGTCTAAGACACCTGATGAAACATTCAGGGTTGAGAAAGACGGGGCATGGTCTGTGAGGTCTGTACCAAACAAATTTTCTGCCCTGTCGCCTGTTGGTGATATAGAGAAATCAAAGGATGATTTTAGATATGCCATATCAGGGGTTGGTCTCCATGAGGTCATAATAGAGACACCCCAGCATAATATGACAACAGCCATACTACCTGTGGAACAGGTATATGATATATTATTGACCTATAAAAACAGGATGCTTGCCTTCTATAGAGACCCGAGGGTAGAACATGTAATTATATTTAAAAACCATGGCCCAGGCGCAGGGACCTCCCTTGAGCACCCCCATTCCCAGATAGTGGGTATACCTGTCTTTCCAGGTCAGGTTATGAGTAGATTAGGAGAGGCAATAAGGAACTACTATTATGTCAACTTTGGGGAATGTCTATACTGCACATATCTGAAGGGTGAGTTGGCAGATGGCAGTCGTATCATAACAGAGAATGAATCATTTGTTGCCTTTGTCCCTTATGCAGCCCTTTCTCCATTTCATATTTGGATTTTCCCGAGAAGACACGATGCATGCTTTGCCAATGCCGATGATAAACAGCTCCTTGGTCTGTCATATATTCTAAAGGATGTCCTATCAAGGCTCTATAGGGGTCTTGATAACCCTGATTTTAACTATATGGTCAGGTCTCTGTCTCCTCGAGGTGCTGACTCCAAGTATTTTCACTGGTATATAGCCATTGTCCCAAGGGTATCTCAGGCAGCAGGCTTTGAACTCGGGACAGGTATGTTTATAAATACAGCACTCCCTGAAGAGAGCGCAAGGTTTCTCCGGGAGGTAGGATAGCCGAGAAGACTCAAGTCTTTTGAATATCCCTTTTTATGAGCCCCCTGTAGTAGTCTTTAAAACTTATCCCATAGAATACCACTGTAAGGACTGTCTCTTATACACATCT
>JAOAHW010000054.1 GCA_026415015.1 Syntrophorhabdaceae bacterium | reverse complement strand
AGATGTGTATAAGAGACAGGAGAGAGGAAGCACCCATACCTGTATGGCATGATGACCAGCAGGGCACAGCAGCAGTTACCCTTGCAGGCCTTATAAATGCCTTAAAGATAGTAAACAAGAAGATAGAGGATGTAAAAATAACCATGATCGGTATAGGCGCTGCGAATGTTTGTATAGTGAGGATGCTCATTAAGGCAGGGGCTGACCCAAAAAAGATGATTATAGTAGACAGTAAAGGCATACTTAGTAGAAAAAGGGATGATATAAAACCAGAGTACAAAGAAAAACTCGAATTCTGCCATATTACCAATGCAGAAAACAGAGACGGTGATATGGAGGCAGCTATAAAAGGCCAGGATGTCCTTATTGCCCTCTCAAAACCTGGGCCTGATGTAATACAGAAAGATTGGATATCCACTATGGCTGACAATTCCATTGTCTTTGTCTGTGCAAACCCGATACCTGAGATATGGCCCTGGGAGGCAAAGGAGGCAGGTGCAAGGATTGTAGCTACAGGTAGGAGTGATTTTCCAAATCAGGTTAATAATTCTGTGGGTTTTCCTGCAATCTTCAGAGGTACCCTTGATGTCATGGCAAGAACCATAACTGATGAGATGTGTATAGCCGCTGCATATGAACTTGCAAAGTGCGCTGAAGATAAGGGCTTGAGAGAGGATTATCTTTTACCCACAATGGACGAGTGGGAGGTCTTCCCAAGAGAGGCTGTAGCTGTGGCAAAAAAGGCAATAGAACAGGGTGTTGCAAGATTGAGTTTCACAGAAAAAGAGCTATTCCAGATGGCGGAGACAAAGATAAAGAGGGCCAGGGAAGAAGTTGGACTTCTTATGGAAAAGGGCATAATACCCCCTTATAATGAATAGAGATAGGCCCTGTATATATGGGCAGTTTTGGTTAATAAAATAAAAAGAAGATCGAGGTGTAATATGAGAGAGATACACACAGATCAGATTATATCGGCATTAGAGGGGCTTTTTATCGATGCAAACATCAATCTATCCCAGTTTGTCCTCGACGCCTTTAACAGGGCAATAGACAAAGAAGAATCGCCTGTAAGTAAAGAGGTCTTGAGGGAGCTTATTACCAATGCTGAGATAGCGAGTAAAGAGAATATCCCCATATGTCAGGATACAGGCCTTGCAGTCACATTTCTTGAGATAGGCCAGGATGTCCATATAATTGGTGGAAATTTAGATGATGCTGTTGCAGAAGGGGTAAGAAGGGCCTATAAGAATGGCTACCTCAGAAAATCATGCTGTGACCCCTTCACGAGAAAGAACACAGGTGATAATACACCGCCTATTCTACACGTAAAGATTGTCCCAGGTGAAAACATCAGAATAGTTGTCCTGCCAAAAGGAGGTGGGAGTGAGAATTATGGTGAGGTAAGGATGCTTGTGCCATCACAGGGAAGAGAGGGCGTGAAATCCTTTGTCCTTGAGATGGTAAAAAAAGGCGGTCCAAACCCATGCCCTCCTATTATAGTTGGCGTTGGGATAGGAGGCAATTTTGAGACATCTGCCCTTTTATCAAAGGAGGCCCTTATGGTACCCTTTGGCGAGAGGAACAAGGACCCTGTTATGGCAGAGCTTGAATTGGAGCTCCTTGAGGAGATAAATAAAACAGGGATAGGCCCTCAAGGTTACGGCGGTACTGTAACAGCCCTGGATGTCCATGTAAAATCCATGCCATGCCATCTTGCATCTCTGCCTGTTGCCGTGAATATCCAGTGCCACGCACACAGGATAAAAGAGACAATATTGTAGTTATAACAGGTAGTAGAAGACTTTGGCCTTGGCTAATAAGATAAAATACAGATGCATGAAAACATGGGGGTGAAAAATGGAGATAAAGGTTATTACTACGCCTCTTGAAGATGAGGTGATAAAAGGATTAAAGGCAGGGGATAAGGTATTTTTAAGCGGTTTCATATATACCGCAAGGGATGCAGCCCATAAGAGGTTTATTGATACCCTTGAAAAGGGTAAAGAATTACCCCTTGATATTAAAGGTCAGGTTATATATTACTGCGGGCCATCTCCTGCGCCACCAGGCAAGGTCATAGGTGCATGTGGGCCAACAACAAGTTCAAGGATGGATGTGTATGCACCAAAACTTATTAGCCTTGGCCTAAAAGGTATGATAGGTAAAGGTAAGAGGTCTCAGCCTGTTAAGGATGCCATATCTAAATATAATGCTATATACTTTGGTGCGACTGGTGGTGCCGGTGCCCTACTTTCAAAAAGCGTTATATCTTCAGAGGTTGTGGCGTATGAAGACCTAGGTCCTGAGGCTGTAGTAAAACTTGGTGTTGATAAAATGCCCCTATTTGTGATTAATGATATATACGGAAATGACCTTTATGAGATGGGCACTGCCCAGTATAAGAGGTAATGTCATAGATTTTTGATTTTTTAAGGTAAAAATATTATAAAGAAAGATAGAGGTTAGGGATAATGGGAGAGATACGTATTGCTATCGCAGGCATAGGTAACTGTGCAAGTTCGCTTATCCAGGGGCTTAATTACTATTCAGAAAAAAAGGATAATGTTATCGGGCTTATGCATTATTCCATATGCGATTATGAGCCTAAAGACATAAGGGTTGTCGCTGCCTTTGATATAGATAAACGTAAAGTAGGAAGACCCCTGAAAGATGCTATCTTTTCCCCACCTAACTGCACAAAGACATTCTGCAGAGACATAAAAGACGGAGATATAATAGTCTCTATGGGTAATGTACTCGATGGTGTATCACCCCATATGAAGGATTATCCTGATGAAAGAACCTTTGTTGTCTCAAGACAAAAACCAGTTGATGTGGAAAAGGTTCTTAAAGAAAGCCAGGCAGATATACTTTTGAATTATCTCCCTGTTGGGTCTGAGAAGGCTACAAGATTTTATGCAGAGTGCTGCCTCAATACAGGGGTAAGCCTTATCAATTGCATACCGGTTTTTATTGCCTCAGACAAAAAATGGGCATCAAGATTCAAGAAAAAAAATATCCCTATCATTGGAGATGATGTTAAATCCCAGATAGGTGCTACAATCATACACAGGATGCTGGCAAAACTATTCAGCGACAGGGGTGTTCATATAGACAGGACATACCAGCTGAATACAGGCGGTAATACAGATTTCCTCAATATGCTCAACAGGGACAGGCTAGTATCAAAAAAGATATCCAAGACAGAGGCAGTACAGTCTATGCTTCATGTTCCTCTTTCCCCTGAGGATATCCACATAGGGCCATCTGATTATGTGCCTTGGCAAAAGGATAATAAGGTATGCTTTATGAGGATAGAGGGCAGGATCTTTGGCGATGTGCCTATGAACATGGAGCTTAGACTGTCTGTTGA